>JBMNUI010000011.1:0-43358 GCA_050946195.1 Eubacteriales bacterium | reverse complement strand
AACATTCTTACCGGGGGAAACCAGCGTGTGGGAAACTTCCCGGGTGTGACTGTCGAGCAAAAAAGCGGCGAAATCAGAATCGCCAAGGGCAACACGGTGGTTGACCTGCCCGGGATTTACTCAATTAATCCCTATTCCTCGGAGGAGGTCGTTACCCGGGATTTTCTTATAAACGGAAAGCCCGACGGGATTATAAACATTGTCGACGCAACAAACATAGAGCGGAACCTCTACTTAACGCTCCAGCTCCTTGAGCTGAACATCCCGACTGTCATCGCGCTCAACATGATGGACGAGGTGCGGGCCAGCGGGGGAACGGTTGACACAAAGCTGCTCTCGGAGCTTATCGGCGTGCCGGTGGTGCCGATTTCGGCGGCCAAAAAGGAGGGTATCACCGAGCTGGTGAGGACCGCAATACAGACCGCCGAAAAAAAGATACGCCCGAAGATAAAGGATTTCTGCCCCGAGGGGCCGGTCCACCGCTGTATACATGCGGTGTCCCACATGGTGGAGGACCACGCGAAGAAACTCGGTCTGCCGCCGAGATATGCCGCGACCCGGCTCATTGAGGAGGACGACAACCGCGCATTTGCGGCAAGTCTGGGGCTTAGCGAAAACGAAATCGAGATGATTGACCACTCGATTCTTGAGATGGAAACCGAGCGGGGGCTTGACCGCTGGGCGGCAATGGCCGACATGCGGTATGCCTTTATCGAGAGGGTCTGCAGGCGGACGGTCAAAAAGATCGGCGAAACCCGCGAGCGGCTGCGCAGCATTAAAATCGACCGTATACTCACCGGCAAGTACACTGCCCTGCCGATATTCTTCGGCGTAATGCTGCTGGTTTTCTGGCTGACCTTCGGGGTGATAGGCGCCCCGCTCTCGGATCTTTTCCTGCTCGGGATTAATTCGCTCTCGGGACTCGTGGACAAAGCCCTCACAAGAGGCAATGTGAATCCGGCAATACATAGCCTTATCATTGACGGAATTTTTGCCGGCATCGGGAGCGTGCTCTCGTTTTTGCCAATTATTGTCGTGCTGTTTTTCTTCCTGTCGATACTTGAGGACACCGGGTACATGGCGCGGGTGGCATTTGTCATGGACAGACTGCTCCGCCGCATCGGGCTGTCGGGGCGCAGCTTCGTGCCGATGATTATCGGGTTCGGCTGCTCGGTGCCGGCAATCATGGCGACCCGGACGCTGGCCAGCGAGCGCGACCGGAAGCTGACGATAATCCTCACCCCGTACATGAGCTGCTCGGCCAAAATCCCGATTTACGCGGTCTTCTGCGCGGCCTTTTTCCCGAGGTATGCGGCCTTAGTGATGATAGGCCTCTACATCCTCGGTATGCTGACCGGGATACTTGTCGCGCTGCTGCTCAACAAAACAGTCTTTCGCGGCAAGCCTGTTCCATTTGTGATGGAGCTGCCCGACTACCGCCTGCCCTCGTCCCGGAGCGTGCTGCTGCTTCTGTGGGAGAAGGCGAAGGACTTTTTGCAGCGGGCTTTCACGATAATTTTTGTCGCGACTGTGGCTATCTGGTTCCTCAGCTCGTTTGATGTCGGCATGAATTTCGTGACAGACAGCTCAAAAAGTCTTTTGGCGGCGGTCGGCAGGTTTATTGCCCCGATTTTCAAGCCGCTGGGATTTGGCGACTGGAAGGCGGCTACCGCGCTTATCGCCGGGTTTTCCGCAAAAGAGGCTGTGGTAAGCACCCTGGGAGTGCTCTCGGGGGTAGGGGTCGCCGGGCTATCCGAGGGGCTGCCGGCCATGTTTTCGATACTGTCGGCTATGAGCTATCTTGTATTTACCCTGCTCTATACTCCCTGTGTCGCGGCGACCGCCACCATCCGGCGCGAGCTCGGCTCGGGTTTGAAAACCCTCGGCGTGGTTTTCGGGCAGTGCTCTGTAGCTTGGATCATGTCGTTTTTGGTTTACTCTATTGGCTCGTTGTTTATATAAATCAAAGGAAGGCAGGTGCTTTGGATGAATTGGCTGGATTACACGATACTTGCCGCGGTGGTTTTGGGTGTTTCCGGTGTTCTTTTGTGGCTGCGCTACAGGAAGAAAAAAGGCGCCGGCGCCTGCTGCTCCTGCTCAGGTTGCCCTATGGGCTCTGCATGTGCAAGTTGCTCTACAAAATCTCAAAATAAGCAAAATTAATTGTAAAATCCAAGGATTTGACGGTAAAACCGGCGGACGGGTGCAAGTCATATGATTTGCACCCGTCCGCTTTTATTCCACTTCCACCGCTGCCCGAAGCTTTTTCAAATTCTCCTCAAGCGAGGTACCGCTGATATACAAACTCGAAGTACCGGCCACAAAGATATTTGCCCCGGTACGGCTCATTCTGGCAGCGTTTTCAAAGCTGATATTCCCGTCGCACTCAATCTCTATTTCAGGATATCCCGCGCTATCAAGAAGTCGGCGCAGGCGGGCGATTTTATCAATCATCTGCGGTATCAGCTTCTGCCCGGCGTACCCGGGGTTTACGGTCATGACCAAAACCGCGTCGATGTCTGGGAGCAGGTCCTCCACAACACCAACAGGCGTGCCGGGGTTTATTGCCAGCATCGGCTTTACACCTGCCTGCCGCAGGGCGGCGAGGGCACGCTGGATATGCGGAGTCGACTCATAATGCACCGACACATAATCCCCCGCGCGCAGCTCAAAGTAGTCCAGCTTTGTGTCGGGGCGGTCTATCATCAGATGGATGTCGAGCGGGATTTTTGTCGCGCGGTGCAGCTTTTTTATAAAATCTGTGCCGAGCGTGTAGTTAGGGACAAACACGCCGTCCATGATATCTATATGCAGCAGGTCGACCCCCAGACGCTCATATTCCTTCAGCTCTGCCCCGAGATTCAAAAAATCGGCGCACATCAGCGAGGGGGATATCTTCTTTTTCATTTGCATTTTCCTTTCGGGTATCTTCGATCTATTCTAACATCCGTCGGGCGCCATGTCAATCACAAGCCCGAGTTATCCGGCCATTTATACGGCTTATTTCGGAAATATTTGGGACGACAGTGATTAAAGTCCTTATTTGTTGCCAAATGATAGTAATGATGCCCCGATATTTCTAAAATAAGGAAGGAAGCAAAAATGAAAAAGCTACTTATCTTCACTTCATCATTACTTATCGGACTTGTTCTCCTCGGCCTTCTGCCGACCCACGGCGAGGGGGAGATATATGACAGCGTAATCAGGCTGCATGTTATTGCAAACTCTGATTCTGACCACGACCAGGCGCTGAAGCTCAGGGTGCGCGACCGGGTTCTTGAGGAAGCGTCCGAAATCATTGCCGACTGCAGTACCCGTGCAGAGGCCGAGGTAGCGCTGCGGGCCGCCCTTGGCCAGATTGAAGCGGCTGCCGCCGAGGTTGTGAGCGCCGAGGGCGAGAATTACCCGGTACGGGCTGAGCTTGGCGAGGAGGAATACCCGACAAAGAGCTACGAGAGCATCTGTTTTCCGGCCGGCAGATATATGTCTCTGCGCGTCTCTATCGGGGAGGCTGTAGGTGAGAACTGGTGGTGCGTGCTCTTCCCCAACCTCTGCCTGTCTGCCGCGACCAAGAAAAATGCCGAGGAAGCCTTCATCGAGGCAGGGCTGACCCCCAAGCAATACCGGATAATAACCGAAACCAAGGATACCAAATACACGGTGCGTTTTAAGGTGCTTGAGGTTATATCACAAATCTTCAGCAAATGCAAACACAAAAAATAACATCTTCCCTGCCCCGGGCCGTCTTGCGGCCCGGACATTTTTTAACCTCGAAAGGCGCGGCTGGATCGGATGCCTGCCACCGGCTTTAATTTTTGCCCGATTTTTCGAATTGTCTTGCACTTTATCAAGAAATGATATAAAATAAATACCGGCGTGTTACAGCGTCGGTATTTTAAACATATTATTTAAAGCCGCCACAGGCGGCACGGGGGATTGACATGACATACGCACAAACTCTGAAATTCGGCTCATCCTTATGCTTCGGCAGAAAATTCGACCTTGAAACACTTCGCGAGTACAAGACTCACGGGATTGACGCCGTCGAGCTCTCATCAAGCTTCGATTACTACATGAACAAACTTGACTTCCCGAAAAACCGGCATGAGTTGGCCAAAATAGCAGAGGAAGCCGGGGTTGAGCTCTGGTCAATACACCTGCCCTTCTCCCGCAACCTTGACATCTCGCATCAAAACAACGAGTTGCGGGCGATAGCCATATACACAAACAGAACCCTGATTGAGGCCGCCGGGGATGTCGGAATCAAAGTGGCTGTGCTGCACCCGAGCAGTGAGCCGATTGCCATTGAGGAGCGCCCCGAGCGCCTTGCCCGCAGCCGGGAGGCGATAATTATGTTGCAGGAAGAGTGTGACCGGCATGGCCTGAAGCTTGCGGTCGAAAACCTGCCGCGCACCTGCCTGTGCAACCGCTCTGAAGAGATGATATCCCTGCTTGCCGGCACCGGCGCCGGGGTGGTTTTTGACACCAACCACTCGCTGGTCGAGGACAGTGTAAGCTTCCTTTCGGCGCTCATTGACGGCGGGCTTGACATATATTCGCTGCATATCTCGGATTACGACTTTACCGACGAGCGGCACCGCCTCCCGGGCGACGGAATCAACAACTGGCGGGGGATTCTCTCTCAGCTTGAGCGGGCAGGCTATAATGGCCCGCTGATGTACGAGGTTCCGCGAAAACCGAAGGAACGGGATGAACTTACATTTGACGAACTGGCCGAAAATATGAGGCGCCTTGCGGCCGGCGAAATTTAAGGCCCTGCTGCCGCAGAGCCCTCCTATCTTGAAATTATAACCGTTACAACATACAAAACAATACACAGAACCGCCGGCAGCGACCTTATCGCCGACTCAAACGAGGCGAGGGTCTGTCTGGCAGTCAACCCGGTGGGATACTCCGGCGACATGTTAAGCTCCGAATACCACCGCAGGAGCCTGCCGGCCTGCCCGCAGAACACCGCCACCGACAGCAAAAGCAGCGCGACCAGAATGACAACAAACAACCCGAGGCTGCTCGTCGTGCGGCAGAAAGTGGTAAGATACGGCTGGCTGAAAAGCCCGAACAGATTATACAAAAAATGAACGGCCATCGCGGCGACCGCCGAGCGCGCCACATACATGGTAAGCGCGAGCAGCGCCCCGGCATAAATATATACCGGCAGCGAGCCGAGGTCAAAATGCAGCAGCCCGAAAAAAAACGAGCTGAAAAAAACGGCGCAGACCAGCCCGCCCCTCTCGTACTCGGCGCAGAGGACCGAGCGGAATACAAGCTCCTCACAGACAGCCGGCAACGCGGCGTATGCAATTATCAGGTACAGGGTATTCGCAATACCCCCCTCGGGCTTCGATATAAAGGTATCGTAGAGCGAAAAGCTGCCCTGCATCGAGTCCGGTCCGAACACCATGCCAAGGAGAAAACTGCCGGTGATTAGCGCCAATGCCGCCGCCAGAATCAACAATATGTGCGGGAGCCCCGGTATCCTCAGCCGCAGGTTGACGGCCGTCAGCCCGCGCAGCCTGATATAGAGGGCAGCGGGTATGAGGAAAACCATAATCTGAAGGATTACGACAATCAGGTATTCGTTGTCTCGGCTGAGCAGCAAGACATCGAGCAGCCGCGAGAACAGCAGCAAAAGATAGGTTACAAGGACCAGCCATGCTGCCGGATTTTTCCTGCGCGCATCGCCTGAACCGAAGATTTTCAGCCGCAGCCTTCTTTTGCCGGGCTCTGACTGCTGCTGTCCGGGTCTGTCTGTGTCAGGAAGATTCATCTTTTATCAGTCTGCCAGCACCGCGGCGCGGACAGTCTCGGCTGCCTCGTTGCCCCTTATGGCGCGGATCAGCTCAAGACCGAACTGAAGTGCCACTCCCGGGCCGGCGGCGGTGATAATCTTGCCGTCGCGGACCACGCGCTTGTCCGCGAGGATTGCGCCGTCAAGGTATTTTTCAAAGCCGGGATAGCAGATTGCGCGCTTTCCCCTCAGGAGCCCGCGCTTTCCGAGTATAGACGGTGCCGCACAGATGGCTCCGATAAACCCGCCGCAGCGCACCGCGGCACCAAGTGCGGCATCGACGACAGGAGAAGAATCAAGGTTTTTGGTCCCGGGCATTCCGCCGGGCAGGATAATCATCTCGGGCTTCTCGTCGCGGTACATGGAATCTGTCATGTCGGCACGAACTGTAATTCCGTGCGCGCCGGTGATGATCTCCCCGCCGACCCCGACGGTTTTCACCTCGAGCCCGGCGCGGCGCAAAAGATCGAGCGGGCAGATAGCTTCAACCTCTTCAAATCCCTGTGCCAAAAACAAGTAAATCATAATATTCTCCTTCCCTGCCGCCCCCGGGCGGCTTATTTATTATTTACCGAAATACTTTGCAATCTGCGAATATTCGACCACCTGCTCCTCGCGGGTACTGAGGTCCTTGATTTTGACAACCCCGCCGGCAAGCTCGCCGGCTCCCATGATGATAGCGTGGGTACTGCCGGCCTTTGAGGCATACTCAAGCTGCTTGCCCAGCTTTTTTGAGCCGAGGAAAATTGTTGCCGCAATTCCGGCATCCCGCAGGCTGCCGAGAAGTGCGATATATTTTTCATAGGGCACATCGTCAAACCGCGTGACAAGCACCAGCGTGCGCCCGCCCAAATCGGGGATTAAATTGTGGGTCCTCAGGAAATTTTCAAGCGTGACATCGCCCAACCCGAATCCGACGCCCGTAATGTCGTTCCTCTCGACAAACAGCCCGACAAGGTTGTCGTATCTGCCGCCGCCAAACATGGCGCGGTTGTTCTCGGGTGCGATGTCGTATACCTCAAATACCGTCCCGGTATAATAATCAAGTCCGCGGATGATGCCGAAATCAAATACACAGTACTTAGAAAGGCCGGTAGCCTCAAGCATTCTGAAAAGTTCGCCAAGCTCTGCCGCCCCCCGCGAGTCGGGACAGAGCGATATTACTTCATCAATGCTCATTGAGTACAGCGAATCAATTTTCGCTATCGAGGCATCCTCCAGACCGAGCGCCCGAAGTTCGCTTTCGTACTCGGCCCTGTCAATCTTCCCCCGGCGGTCGATAACCTTTGATATTGCCTTGACACCCTCCGCATCGGCCTTTGCAACAGAGGCGATAACATCGCTAAATAGGCGGCGGTTGTTTATATGCACGCGGAACATGCTCTCGTCAGCCCCGAAAATGCACAGCAGGTTTATCGCCACCGAGATTATCTCAAAATCTGCCTCATACGAGTCGCAGCCGAAAATATCGGCGTTAATCTGCCAGAACTCGCGCAGGCGCCCGCGCTGGGGGCGCTCATAGCGGTGAAAATTCTGGACCGAATACCAGCGCAGCGGGAAAACCAGCTCGTTTATCCTCGCCGCGACCATGCGCGCCACGGTGGGGGTCATCTCGGGGCGGATTGAAAGCGCCCTGCCGCCGCGGTCGGTAAAGTTATATGTCTGCTCAGAGGCCAGCTCGACGCCGCTTTTGGCGGCATATATTTCGAGCGGCTCGAGCATAGGTCCGTTGTATTCCTCAAAGGCGCAGAGCTCAAGCGCCTCCCTTATTTTGCCGAAGAACCAGTTGCGCAGCCGCATATCCTCCGGGTAAAAATCGCGTGTGCCCTTAAGCGGCCGGGTTGAAAGCTTCGGAGTGCTCATCCAATAATTCCTTTCGGTGTCCTGTAGTTACATGAAATTATAGCATAAAAACACAGGCTTGTCTACACGCGGGGGCAAAAACGAACCCGGCCTTTCCCATATTCGTCACATAACCTGTTGCAAAAAAAGTACTTTTGGTGTAATATTAAACTGTGTGCCGTTTTTGCGGCAAATACAGTTTCAGAGGATGCCTTAATGTATAAAACCGAATTGCACGTCCACTCCGCCGAGGTCAGCAACTGCGGCACTGTCGACTGCGCCACAATAGCGCGGCGCTATATCACAGCCGGCTACACGACACTGGTGCTGACCAATCACTTAAGCCGCTTCACCTACAAAAACAAGAAATTTGACCGTTCCTCCGACCCTTGGGAGGTTAAAATAGATTTTTACATGGCCGGATACAAAAAATTCGTCGAGGCCGCGGCCGGGCGGCTCAATGTCCTCTTCAGCGTCGAGCTGCGCTCAAACCGCGACGAAAACGACTACCTCATTTATGGGATTGACGATAAATTCCTATACTCCATGCCCCAAATCATGGACATGAAGGTCTCCGAAGTAGCCGATGCCGTCCGCAGCTACGGCGGGCTCTTCTTTCAGGCTCATCCCTTCCGCAACAGCATGCGCATAACAAAGCCCGACATCCTTGACGGCATCGAGGTGTACAACGGCCACATCGGACATGATTCGCGCAACGACATCGCCAACCTCTGGGCCGACAAATTCGGGTTTATCAAAATTTCGGGCAGCGATTACCACCACGACACCAGCGTCATCGGTGCGGGGATTCTGACTGCCGAGCCGGTGACAAACGTGACACAGCTTGTCAGTATACTCAAGAGCGGAAGATATGCGCTGATACGTTCCGGTGCGGTTCCGTACTAATTGCTAGTTGTTAGTAACTAGTTGATAGTATAGGCGGGACAGTTTAGTCCTATGGCTTGATTGGAGTTGATGCGGGGACAGGTGCTTTTGCGCCGTGTCGCCGACAATGATAGGAGGTTTTCATATGAACCAGAAAATCAGGGTCACGATATGGAATGAGTTTCGGCACGAAAAGACAAAAGAGAAGGTCAGGGCGCTCTATCCCAACGGCATTCATGCCACAATAGGAGAGTTCCTCGCTGAAAACGACGACATGGAAATCAGGCTCGCTGCGCTTGACGATGAATGTCAGGGGCTGCCCGACTCGCTGCTCGAGAACACTGACGTGCTCATCTGGTGGGGGCATATGGCCCACAAAGAGGTTGACGACAAGCTGGTCGAGCGGATAAGAACCCGCGTGTACCTCGGCAAAATGGGATTTATCGCGCTTCATTCGGCGCACCACTCAAAGCCCTTCAAGCAGATAGTCGGCACAAACGGCAACCTTCAGTGGGGGCGCGGACAGCGCGAAATCGTCTGGAATATGCTGCCTTCACACCCGATAGCCGCAGGCATCCCCGAGTATTTTGTCCTCGATGAAGAGGAACTCTACTCCGAACCCTTCTTCATCCCGCCACCCGACGAGTTGGTCTTTGCAAGCTGGTTTGAGGATGGCAACATCTTCCGCTCGGGCGCCTGCTTCATCCGCGGAGCCGGCAAGGTCTTTTATTTCCAGCCCGGCCATGAAACCTGCAAATCCTTCTATAATCCCTATGTCCGGCGCATAATCACAAACGCGGTATACTGGGCAAGACCCGCCGACACCGCCTGTAAAATCGAAAACCTCTGCCCGCGCATAACCGAGCCGCTGATTGACAAACTCAATAAAAAACAAGGATATCAAAAAGCCTGCAGCCAAAGTGCCGCAGGCTTTTTCACTATTCTTTCTTTGATCTGACCGATATAGCACCGATTATAATTCCCGTACCTCCGGCGCAGACAGCCACAAGTATATATATCCAGAGCCTTGACTCGGGCGGAGTTTTTATCAAGTCAAGCGGGTCCGAGGTTGTGGTTTCTTCGGGGGGCGGCGTGGTGTCGGTGGGCTGAGATTCGCTTGTCACGTTGGTTTGTGGCGGCTCTGTTTCGGGCGGGTCGGGCAGGGTGGATATGAGTTCGAACAAAAGGTCGGCGATGAGCGTATGACCGGCCGCATTTGGGGAGATATCAAGGCTTGTAATGTCGGTAAGCTGGCCTGTTTTACTCTCAAAGGCCGCAGCAAGGTCGAGTACCCGGCAGCCATATGTTTCGGCCACCTGCCTGAGGTTGTCGTTCATTATTTTTATATAGAGGTCGAATTTGGCCTTGAGCGTCGAGAGCTGCTCCGACCCGGCAAACGGGTTGTAGAGCGACAAAAGCACTATCCGAATGCCGGGGTTGGCTTGCTTGATAAGAGTTACTATTTTTTCGAGATTTAAATAGTATTTCGTCATGGCATTGACCAGAGCATATTGGTCTATGGCCTCCTCGACCCGCCGAACATAGTCGGCATCCCTGACCATCTCAAGCAGCTTCGGGTAGTCAATCCCCCCGCCCGCGGGGTCGAGCGCCGGCAATATTATCGACATGATATCGTATGTCCCGACCGATATCACCATCAGGTCGGCGGCTTTAATGCCGGCCTCATACCCCGGAAGTTTTTCGAGCAGGTCGGTCGAGGTCATGTCATCCTCGGCGACATTTATATTCTTCCCGCCCGAGAGGCCGAGCTTTGCGGCAAGCAGGCTGCCGTAGCGCTTCCCCGCCCTGTCGTCAAGCCCCCGTCCCGAGGATATCGAATCCCCGGCAACCAGAAGCCCGCTCACCTTCTGAGCCGACACTGCCGCGGCGTATAGCATGAGAAGAGAAGCCGTACAGAGCAGAATTGCAAGGACCCTTCGGGCTTTATTTGATTTCATCAAATACATCACCTCACTCGGTAATCACCGCCCGGCGGCGATGCTTTTTTTCTCAAGGCCGCCAGAGTGGCACAGAAAAGGCAGGCAAAAGCATAACCCGGCCCCGCGCTGGCCTTACAGCCGCGTCTTTGGGTTTTTTCGTCTGCAGGGGCTGTCGTCCCGGGCGCTGTCGTGGTTTCCGGAGCTGCCGCTGTGTCTGATGTGGTTGTTGTTTCGGCAATGCCCGACGCGGTTTCAGATGGTTCGGGGATGGATTCAAGATACTCGACAATATGCCGGAAAATCATATAATGCCCGGTAGCGTTGGGGTGGATGTCGCCCTCCCGGATAAAGGTCCATTCCGGCCCCTTCCCTTCAAACAGCGAGTAAATGTCAAGCCAGACGCAGTCGCTGGCGGTAACCGTTTCTTTCATGGCCGCATTGAGGAGCATTATCGCGCTCCCTGATATCGAGTTCACCTGTTCGGGAAATCCTGCGCCGCTTACCGGGTCATACTGGGCAAGGAAGATTGCTACCCCATCTGGATTTTTCTCTCGAATAAAGCCGACTATCCGCTCAAGGTTTTCTGTATAGCCTAAAATTGCTTCGGTAATCTTCTGCACGGTTATCTCCTGAGCGAGGCGCTCGATGTATTCGGGGTTATTCAGCATCACTGCCAACTCGGTATTTCCCGGCCGGGCTCCCAAGACCGCGGCAACAGCCTCCCAGAGAATGGCAAGCAGGTCGTTGCCTCCGATTGTAATGACAATCAGGTCGGCGGCCCCAATATCGCCGGCAAGCGAAGGGAGCAGGGCGAGCAGATCAGCCGAGGTGTCGCCGTTTACCGCGGCGTTTTTAAAATTCTCGCCCCGGATGCCGAGATACTCGCCGAGCAGGTTTCCGTAGCTTCTGCAGGTGTCGCGCGTGCCCTCAAGGCCATAACCGTAGGTGATTGAGTCTCCGAGCAACAGCAGGCGGTCGTATTTTCCTTCAGCTGATATTTGCAGCCCGACGGCGGCAAAAACCAATATTGCGGCAAGCAATATGCAGAGCGTTTTTTTCATATCTCTCGATTCCCCTTCATGCAAGCACGGTAATATCCCGGCCGGATATCAAGAGTATTATACAACATAAGGCAGTTAAATGCAATACAAGCAAAAAAATGTCAGGACCTCCGGGGCAGCGCCCCGGAGGTCCCTTTTTGGGTCCTGCCGATTACTCCGAAACTATATTATTTCGGGATTATAACGGCTCCTTATTTTGTCTTAATTGAGTTCTCGTAGGACTCGATCATCTTCTTAACCATCTGGCCGCCGACGCTTCCGGCCTGACGCGCGGTCAGGTCGCCGTTGTAGCCCGGGTTAAGATTTACGCCAACCTCGCTTGCGGCTTCCATCTTGAACTTTTCGAGAGCTTCCTTCGCTTCAGGAACCAGTGCTCTGTTTCTTGCCATCTTGGAACTCCTCTGTGGGACAGCCTTACTCCGCAATGTAGCTTTTCACGCGTCCCGCGAATCTATATTAATTGAGCCGCGACAAATATTCAATTCTTTTCGACATCAAACACCTGCCGCGCTCTGCTATTATTATTTTCTTGATTGCTCTTATTATGAGTGCCAAATTTAGTACAAACAGAATACTGACAATAACTAAAAGGCGCGGGATATGTGGCCCGCGCTACTTTATTTGCAACTTGGTTGTAAAGTTTTTTGAGGATTCTTAAGGAACTTTATCAGGAATTATTCTCTTGAACAGCCATATTTAGTTGACTTATTTCCGAGAACATAGAAAATGTATTTTTTTGAGTTGACCTATTCCCGCGAACGTGCACATTGAGTGCGTGGTAAGCAAAGACATAGATAATGTCATCCTTCTCGAAAAGAAATAAGTGATAACATCACGGAACGTCTTTTTTAAACTGATATAATAAAGGCACAACAAAACAAAGGAGGACACGAAAATGTCTGTTTTGAAAATCAACAAAGATAATTTCGAAAGTGAAGTTATAAATTCCAGCAAACCCGTACTCCTCGATTTCTATGCTGACTGGTGCGGTCCTTGCCGCATGGTGAATCCGATCTTATCAGAAATCGCAGAGGAAAGAAGCGATGTTAAGGTTGGTAAAATCAATGTTGACGAACAACCAGAGCTTGCAGCTCAGTTCCGGGTCATGAGCATCCCGATGCTCGTGGTAATCAAAAACCGAAAGATTGTAAACCAGCTTGTCGGTTTCAGACCAAAAGAGCAGATATTAGGAATGCTTTAAGAAGGGAATAAACAAAGCGTTGAGTCATTCTTTCGGAAAACTCAACGCCTTGTTTTAATCAAGAATTTTTTGCAATCGGTCTTCGTCTATAATCTTTATCGTTCCGCGAGAGAGCGAGACAAGTTTTTCGCTCTCGAAATAATTAAGCATTCGTGTTACTACTTCTCTTGGGTTACCCAAATGATTTCCGATGGTTTCGTGAGTGATTTTAAGCGTGTTTGTGCCTTGGATGTTGGCTTCATTCAAAAGGAAATACGCAAGCCTTCTGTCAAAGCTTTTCCACATGATTTGGTCAATCAGCCACATTACATCACTGAATCTGCTTGCCATAACTTCGTTCGTGTAATTGGCAAGAGGAGCGGAAACCTCCATAATTGCTCTATAAATTTCCGATGGAATTACTAAAACCTCGGTGTCGGTTTCGGCTGTAACGGTGATGTCAAACTGAATGCTGTTCATAATGCAGGATGCCGAGAAAAGACAAATATCACGTTCAAAAAGACGGTATATTGTTATTTCTCTTCCGTCCTCGGATATCAAAAACGCACGCAGAAAACCCGACAACACAAGGATAAGCCCTGTGCATTTCTGCGACGAGCTATGTAAAACTTCGCCTTTGCTGAACTTACGAACAAAGGCCGAATGGCAGGTATGTTAAATAATTCATAAGCAGAATCTCCTTTTATGAACTATATTATAGCATATTTTTGCTTTAAAAACCATTAAATGCGCAAAATTCCGCCAATCAGCTGAAAGTATCAATACCCAAAAAGATAGCAATCAAGGCAGTATCACTGTATAAGGAGAAAAATAATAAATGAAAAGGCTTCTTAAAAAGATTTTAAGGCCGTCTTTGTTTATACTCGGCGGAGCGTTGCTCGGATATTTGTACTATATATTCTTCGGGTGTAATGACGGGTGCGCAATCAGATCGAATGCTTACCTGATGATTCTGTACGGCGGCATCATGGCATTTCTTATCTCGGTAATAGTCAAAAAGGAGAAATGAAATAAATGCAATATGTTATCTCGTTTCTTGAAGGCATTATAACATTTATCTCTCCCTGCCTTTTACCGATGCTCCCGATATACATCTCGTATTTTGCGGGAGGCGAAAAAGAAAGACCGGTAAAGAAAACATTTATAAATGCGCTCGGGTTTGTCCTGGGGTTTACCGTGGTTTTTGTGATGCTCGGGGCGCTTGCCGGTACCGTAGGCGGTTTTTTAAGGCAACATACAGTGGCGGTCAATATTGTCACAGGACTTGTCGTTGTTTTCTTCGGGCTTAACTTTATGGGTGTATTCAGGCTGAATCTGTTTCGCGGAATAAAGAATCCGCTTGCCGGGAAAGAGCTCGGTTTTCCTTCGGCACTTCTGTTCGGAATTGTTTTCTCTGTCGGATGGACCCCCTGTGTGGGAGCCTTCCTCGGTTCTGCGCTGATGCTCGCGTCCCAGCAGGGTCACGTAATAGAAGGCGTTTTTATGCTGCTTGCCTATTCACTCGGACTCGGCATTCCCTTTATCGCAAGCGCGTTGCTTATAGATAAACTCAAGGGTGCGTTCGGATGGATTAAAAAGCATTACAATGTGATAAACATCGTCTGCGGCGGGTTGCTCATAGTTGTCGGTATTCTGATGATGACCGGCTTGCTCGGACGCTTCATTGCATCTCTCGGATAACGGAGGTATTTGAATGAATAAAACAATAAAGCTGATTGCAATCATACTCGTTGCGGTGCTCGCATTTGTCGGGGTTTATTTTCTTTATAAGAATTTATCCGGTAGATTTGCCACGGACGGACTTGTAACCGAAAAGCCGCAACCCGACGAAACGATTTCCACGGAAACAGGGGAGTTACAGGAATATGCATATAACCCTGCTCCCGACTTTTCGGTTACTGACGCCCAGGGTAATAAAATAAGGCTGTCCGATATGAAGGGAAAACCGGTCGTTCTCAACTTCTGGGCGACATGGTGTTATTATTGTACAGTCGAGATGCCGGATTTTGAAGAGATGTATAAGAAATACGGTGAGGACGTGCAGTTTATGATGGTCAATCTGACCGACGGCAAACGTGAGACGGTTGACGGCGCGAAGAAGTATATAAGCGACAAAGGTTATACTTTCCCCGTATATTTTGATACCGATTCAAAAGCAGCAATCGCATACGGCATTTCAGGGATCCCGGCGACATATTTTATTGATGCCGAAGGCAATCTTATAGCTTGGGCAAACGGCATGATTGATCTGGAATTGATTGAAAAAGGAATAGAAATGATTGTAGAATAGATGCTGCCCGACAGAGCAAACGTCCAGTAGAACGGCAGTATCGTGTTTCGGTTCAAGAGCGGCAAAGAAATTATAAAATTAATAAAAATGACGGATATAAACAAAACCCTCGGTTTTTGCAACCGAGGTTTGCCTCCTTAAATAGTTGTTTCTTAGTACTTGATAAACTTGTCCCCCGGCACACCGCAGATACTGCATTTATCCGCAAATAGAACATACATATTTAGCAACTCTGTCGCAGATACAATGTATGAAAAAGGGGCAAAGGATACAGAAAAACAAAAATTTTCAAGAAAATCAAATTTGTTCGTATTAACAAAATTTTGTATGTTTATTCAATATGATAATTATCGCTTTTGCACTTCATATAATAAGAAACAGAGATAATCGCTCCGATCACACCATCTCTTACAAGAGCTATGATAAATAAACTTTTATTGGTTAAGGAAAGAACCGAGAAGGCTTTACCTTCTCGGTTCTTTCAAGCTGAATTGCAAACACGTTACGATACACCATAATGGTGATAGGTTCGTCTGTGTGCGGTATGGTGACCCATCGGAGAGTCGAACTCCGGACACCATGATTAAAAGTCATGTGCTCTGCCTTCTGAGCTAATGGGTCATGCGGCACTTACATATAATATCATAAGCGCCCGAGCTTGTCAACAAAAACTTTTTATAAAACAAGGCCGTAAAATAATTCATTATTATGCAGTCTGCCTTATGCGAAGGAGGCCTTTATCGCGTCGGCGAATCTGCTGATGCTGTCGGGATGTATTTCGGGCAGGCTCCGGGCAGGGAGCTCGCCGTCGCTCTTGCCCTCGTCGGTGACGACTTTTATAATCAGCTTTGTGATGAACTTATCAAAACCTTTCATTTTTTTGGTGTTTAGCTCTCCGCCGAAGCAAGCAGAGATAACCGCATTTTGGCGCAGCTCGGCGGGGAATAACTTCTCGATATACTCGTCGGCGCTGTCGACAAACCCGCAGACAATGAAATACCCCGCGCGCAGTGTTTTCAGCTTTTCCTTGTTCACATCAAGGTATTCGGCCGTCTTTTTGTGCAGCTTGCCAAAGCGCACCGGGCCGCCGACCGCAACAAAATCATAGCCCTCGGGGTCGGGGAATGATTCCGAAAGGTCGGCCAGCGTGACGCTGTGTGAGGTCAGCTCTTTTGAGAGCATTGCGGCGCATTTTGCTGTCGTGCCTGATTTTGTCGAGTAGGCTATCAGAATTTTCATAGCGCGCCCCTTTTTGCGGCCCGGGGGCCGGATTTTCCTTAATTATTATATCCTCAAACCATGAAAAAATCAAGGGCTGTGCGTGCACAACCCTTGTATATTAATTTAATTAATTTGCATATGTCTGCACGATGCCGGCGGTCAGTGCTCGGGCACTATAAGGCCGAATGCCCCGTCCTTTCTGGCGTAGACCACACAGGTGTCGCCGGTGTCCTGGTCCTCGAAGACGAAGAACTGATGCCCCAGAAGATTCATCTGCAGTATGGCCTCCTCGGGCGACATCGGCTTGAATTTGAAGGTCTTTGTCCGGATTATGAACTCGGGGTCTTCCTCAATTTGCTCGTCTTCGGGGGACTGGTGGTCGAACACACCCTCGCGCAACCTTTTTTCAAGGCGGGTCTTGTTTTTGCGGATCTGCCGTTCGATGGCCTCTACCGCCCGGTCAAGCGCGTTCGGGAAGGTTTCTTCGTCTACCTCGCTGCGGAAAAGAGTGTTGGCGGCGTTGATTGTGACTTCGATGTTTGCCTTGTTGCGCTTCCAGCTGAAGGCGACCGTAGCCTCGGCTTTCTGCGGGAAATACTTGTCAAGGCGTGACAGCTTTTTGGCCACTATGGCCTTGAGTCTTTCATCGACAGTCATTTGTCTGCCGACTATTGTTAGTTTCATTTTCGCGCCTCCCTCTTGTATTTGAATACCGGTGTCTGTATCCGGTTCTTCAATAATAATTATAGCATTGTCCCGAATATTTGTAAAGTGTCACACATAATATTTTAATTAGGCATCACAATTTTGTTAAATATGTTCAAATTTTGTCACATAACATACAGATTGTCCCGAATGAAATGATTGACCGGATAGTCATTCGGTGGTATAATAAAGTGAGTATTCTGCACGAGGTTTTATGTATGTATGATATAAAAAAGAGGATCGACGAGCTGCGCCGGCTTGTGGCCTGCCACGCCGAAAAATACTATGTTTACGATTCCCCCGAGATATCCGACTATGAGTACGACAGGCTATATCAGGAATTGCTCAGGCTTGAGGCCGAGCACCCCGAATATTTCGACCCGCTCTCGCCGACACAGAGAGTTGGCGGGGCGCCGCTCGACAAGTTCGAGAAGGTTGTCCACCTGAGCCGGATGGACTCGCTTTCGGATGTTTTCTCGTACGGGGAGCTCGAGGATTTTGTGAGCAAGGTTGCCGCCGAATACCCGGGGGCTGGGTGGTCGGTCGAGCCCAAAATTGACGGGCTATCGGTTTCGCTGATTTATGAGAAAGGCAGGCTTGTTACCGGTGCGACGCGGGGGGACGGATTTGTCGGCGAGAACGTGACCCAAAATTTAAAGACAATCTATTCAATTCCGCTCGTGCTTCCCGAGCCCCTTACCCTGACTGTGCGCGGCGAGGTCTTTATGCCGCGTTCGGTGTTTGAAAAGCTCAACGCAGAGCGTGAGGCCATGGGACAGCCGCTCTTTGCCAATCCGCGAAATGCCGCGGCGGGGTCGCTGCGCCAGCTTGACCCCAGAATCACCGCCTCGCGCCGGCTTGATATATTCGTTTTCAACCTTCAGAGCGGGAATATATATGCCGATGGGCGCATGCCCGATTCGCATACCGAAATTCTCGGGCGGCTGGGTGAGCTCGGCTTTCATGTGCTCGATAACCGCGCGAAGGTGACCGACATAAATGAGATTATCTCACACATCGAATATCTTGGCTCACTGCGCGAGAAGCTGCCCTACGATATCGACGGGGCGGTAGTCAAGATTAATTCGCTTGACCTGCGCGCGCGGCTGGGAGAGGGCACCAACACCCCGCGCTGGGCGGTCGCTTACAAATACCCGCCCGAGCAGAAGGAGACAAAGCTGCTTGACATTACAGTGGCGGTCGGGCGCACCGGGGCGATAACCCCAACCGCGGTGCTCGAGCCGGTGAGGCTTGCCGGCACAACCGTCTCTCGCGCGACGCTGCACAACCTTGACTATATCCGCTCGCGCGGGATTATGATTGGTGACACGGTAATTGTTCAGAAGGCCGGGGACATTATACCCGAGGTGGTGGCCTCACGCCCCGACAAGCGCGACGGCAGCGAACGCGAGTTTAAAATGCCTGAGAACTGCCCCTCCTGCGGGGAGCCGGTTTTCTATGACCCCGCCGAGGCCGCGGCCGCCCGCTGCACAAACTCGGCCTGCCCGGCTCAGCTCTCGCGCTCAATCGAGCATTTCGCCTCGAAAAATGCAATGAATATCGAGGGACTCGGCCCCCAGATAGTAGAATTGCTGCTGCGGCGCGGGCTTATTCACGACGCGGCCGATTTATATTCGCTCCGGCCCGAGCAGCTTGCGAACATTGAGCGCATGGGCGAAAAATCGGCGAAAAAGCTTGTCGAGTCGATAGAGCGCTCGAAATCGGCCGGGCTTGAGCGGCTGATTTATGCCCTTGGAATCCGCAATATCGGCGAAGTTGCCGCCGCCTCGCTTGCGGCCAAATTCGGGACGCTCAAAGCCTGCATGAAGGCAACCTACGAGGAGCTGCTGACAATCGAGGACTTCGGGGATGTCACCGCTCGGTCTGTGCTCAACTACTTCTCCCACCCACAGAATATCGAGCTCTGCCGCCGCTTAATTGACGCCGGCCTTGTGACTGAAGCCACCCAGAAGCCTGAAGACAACCTGCTCGCCGGGCTGACATTTGTGCTGACCGGGACTCTGCCGACCATGACGCGCGAGGAGGCCGAGGCAAAAATTAAGGCCCGCGGCGGCAGGTGCGCCGGCTCGGTGTCGAGGAAAACCTCATACGTGGTGGCAGGTGAGGCGGCGGGCTCAAAGCTGAAAAAGGCGCGGGAGCTCGGCGTGCCGGTAATAGACGAGGCCGAACTGCTGAGGATGCTGAACCGGTGACGGCCTGCTGGCTGTGCTAATAAAACAGCTTTCCGGCTGTGTCATGACGTAAAAAATGCAAGCTGCCGCCCGGGAGCTTGCATTTTTGATGCTACCCGACAAATGCTGCTTTTTTGGGCCGTTCTATTGACTGGGCGGGTTCAGTATGATAAAATGTTCTTCGGGCTCAAATCCGGCGGCGAATAACGGTCGGGCGGCTGAAGAAAGCCGCTGAGCAAAAGACAGGCCCTCATGCCGCTTAATTTGCTTAAGAAGAAGGAATCACAAGAAATGGGAAGACTCATCGGCACGGTATCGCGCGGAATCCGCGCTCCTATAATCCGCACCGGCGACAACATTGCCGCAATTGTGACAGAGAGTGTTCTGGCGGCAGCAAAAAGCGAGAACTTAAAGATCCGGGACCGCGACATAATTGCGATTACCGAGACTGTGGTGGCCCGCGCACAGGGGAACTATGCGACAGTCGACCAGATAGCAGGTGACGTCGCTTCAAAATTCCCCGGAGGAGAGGTAGGGGTTGTATTTCCGATACTCAGCCGCAACCGCTTTTCGATCTGCCTCAAGGGTATAGCAAGAGCTTCGCGCAGGATTGTGCTGATGCTCAGCTACCCCGCCGACGAGGTGGGAAATCAGCTTATTGATATTGATTCGCTTGACAATGCGGGAATTGACCCGTGGCGCGACGTTCTGACCGAGGAGAGGTTTCGCGAACTATTCGGCCACAAAAAGCATACATTTACCGGTGTGGACTATATTGATTTTTATCGCAAGCTTATTGAGGCAGAGGGCTGCGAAGTCGAAATCATACTTGCAAATGACTGCCGGGTGATTCTCGACTACACAAAGAATGTTCTTGTCGCCGACATACACACCCGCGCGCGCACAAAGCGGTTATTGCGGGAGGCGGGGGCCGAGACGGTCTTCGGACTTGATGAAATTCTCCGCGAGCCCCACGGCGGCAGCGGGTATAACCCCCAGTACGGGCTGCTCGGCTCGAACAAGGCCACCGAGGAGTCTGTTAAGCTTTTCCCGCGCGACGGGCAGGCGGTGGTCGAGGACATTCAGGCACGCATACTCAAAGCAACCGGCAGGCATGTCGAGGTAATGATATACGGAGACGGGGCATTCAAGGACCCGGTATGCAAAATCTGGGAGCTTGCCGACCCGGTTGTATCTCCGGCGTACACCAAGGGGCTTGTTGGGCAGCCGAACGAGATAAAGCTGAAATATATCGCAGACAACGAATTTGCGTCGCTTGAGGGTGAGGAGCTCAGGGCGGCGATATCCGAATATATAAAGCACAAGGACAGCAACCTTATCGGAGAGATGGTCTCCCAGGGGACGACTCCCCGGAACATAACCGACCTTGTCGGCTCGCTCTCTGACCTCACCTCTGGCAGCGGGGACAAGGGCACGCCTATTGTCTGGATTCAGGGGTATTTTGACAACTATACCACAGAAGACTGAAAGAGTGACGGAACTGCCGCATGAGGACTCAAAAAACCCTATATAAAATAAGCCTTTGCGGCATCAGGATGAGGATAGCCGTCGTCGCCGACCTGCACAACTCAAAGTGGGACGACATAATCGAAATAATCAAAGGGAGCAGACCTGATATAATTGTGAGTCCCGGCGACATGTTCGGTTCGCTGGCCGGCGAGAGCCGGCCAGCAGGCGATCTCACCGGGCGCTATATTGCCGAGTCGAATCGAAATGCGGCCGGGTTTGCGTTTCTTGGTGCCGCCTCAAAGATTGCGCCGGTCTTCTGTTCGGTCGGCAACCATGAGGTGCGCGTATCAAGCGAGAACCGGAGGCGGATTGCCGACACCGGCGCTGTGCTGCTCGACAACAGTTACACGACCCTCTGCGGCGGGGTGATTTTAGGCGGGCTGTCGAGCGGCGGTGCGCACGGGCTGCTGAACACCGGGAACCCGCCGGATACCGCATGGATTGGGAAGTTCGGAAAACTGAAGGGGCCGAAAATCCTGCTCTGCCATCACCCGGAGTACTGGGAGAAATATATAGTCGGGCATGGCATTGACCTTACAATTGCCGGGCATGCGCACGGCGGCCAGTTGCGCTTTTTCGGGCGCGGGGTCCTGGCACCGGGGCAGGGGCTTTTTCCGAAGTATACCGCCGGGGTATACGAGTTGTCGGGCGAGAGGCTTATTGTGAGCCGTGGTATCGGGAATCTGAGGGCAATTCCACGCATAAACAATCCGCCTGAAGTGTTAATTATTGATATTGAATAGACCCAGCCGGGGTAACTTAACATTTGATAGGTAGGTAGTCGGGCATTCAGGCGCAAAAATAAATCAGGAGAATTTTATCAATTATTGTTGAAAATATAGCCGGTTGGTGGTATACTAAATAGGGCTCGCAAAAGCGGGCGCCCGAGCGGGCGTCCGCTTTTAATCATGTTATTTGCCAGAGAGGTTTTTTGTATGTCCGCTATCGGCTTTGACAATGAGAAATACATCAGGCTGCAATCCCAGAAGATACGTGACAGGATAGAACTCTTCGGGGGAAAGCTTTATCTTGAATTCGGGGGCAAGCTTTTCGACGATTACCACGCTGCCCGCGTGCTTCCGGGCTTTATGCCCGACAGCAAGGTGAAGATGCTGCTTGAACTGAAGGATCAGGCCGAGATTGTTATTGCAATAAACGCCGACGCCATAGAAAAGAACAAGCGCCGCGGAGATACCGGCATTACATATGATCTTGACGTTTTGCGAATGATAGACGCCTTTCGCGAAATCGGCCTTTATGTGGGGAGCGTGGTGCTCACGCA
Source organism: Eubacteriales bacterium (assembly GCA_050946195.1). Taxonomy (GTDB): domain Bacteria; phylum Bacillota; class Clostridia; order Oscillospirales; family CAG-272; genus UMGS1002. The sequence goes on along the minus strand of JBMNUI010000011.1, from coordinate 21,400 downwards.
GTACCGCTCTCAGCATCTGGCCGAGGTCTTTGAAAAGAAGCTTAAGACGCTTGGTATGAAGGTTTATCGGCATTACCCGATACCCGACTATCCCTACAACATTCCCCTGATTGTCAGCGACGAGGGCTACGGAAAGAACGACTATATAGAGACCCGGCGCTCGCTGGTAATCGTCACGGCGCCGGGGCCGGGGAGCGGGAAGATGGCGACCTGTCTCTCTCAGCTCTATCACGAGCATAAGCGCGGCATCAAGGCCGGGTATGCCAAGTTTGAGACCTTCCCGATATGGAACCTGCCGCTCAAGCACCCGATAAACCTTGCCTACGAAGCGGCAACCGCCGACCTCAATGACCTGAGCATTATAGACCCCTATCACTATGAAGCCTACGGCGTGACAACAATCAATTACAACCGCGACATCGAGATATTCCCGGTGCTCGAGGCAATATTTAAAAAGATTTTTGATTACTGTCCCTACCGCAGCCCGACCGACATGGGGGTCAACATGGCGGGGTATGCGATTGTAGACGAGGTCTGCCGCGAGGCGGCCAAGCAGGAGATTGTCCGCAGGTTCTATAGCTCGCGCTGCGCCCAACGGCAGGGAATTGCCGAGCCCTTTGAGGTTTACAAGCTTGAAATGTTGATGAAATCCATAGGAATCACGCAGGATATCCGCAAAACCGTCAGAGCTGCGCTTGAGGTCGCCGAGCGGACCGGCGGACCTGCCGTGGCTATAGAGCTGCCCGACGGCAGGATTGTGACCGGCAAGACCTCGCCGCTGCTCGGAGCCTCCTCGGCCGCACTGCTCAATGCCCTGAAAGCCCTCGGGGGAATTGACGACAGCATCGAACTTATCTCGCCGGCGGTCATCGAGCCTATACAGAAGCTGAAGGTCGGGCATATGGGCAACACCAACCCGCGCCTGCATACCGACGAGGTGCTTATCGCCCTCTCGATTTGCGCTGTGACCGACCAGAATGCCGCGCGCGCCATCGCCCAGCTCTCAAAACTCAAGGGGAGCGAAGCGCACTCGACAGTTATCCTCTCAAAGGTCGACGAGAGTGTCTTTCACAAGCTGGGGGTAAACCTCACCTGCGAGCCGAAATACGAGACAAAAAAGCTCTATCACAAATAAAAAAACCGGCCTTTCGGCCCCGGCGTCAGCGCATATATGGTGTGTATGTGCATCATCTGCCACCGGTGTAATCTTCAAGTCCGAATGTTTTCATTATATACTCATACTGCCTGACAGTCTCATCGGAGTGTACCAGCACCTCTTTGGCCGCCGCAATTTTGCGGCGGCTGCTTTTGTCAAGCAGCATCGAGCAACCCCTTATCACCCAAAAGGCCGGCAGCAACCAGGGGCGGCGCGAAAGGGCGGGGTATCTGGTTTTCATTGTGTCAATACCGGGAAGAAGCCTTGACGCAACATACTTAACTTTGGAACCTTTCTTCCTGCCGGCGAGCATGGCCGCTTCGATGTCGGCACAGCTGCCGAAGGTCTGCCCCAAGAGCAGGGCGCGGCCGGCTTCGTCAACCACCGGGGCATTGTCCCCGAACCAGTTCTCACAGACACGGTCGAGCGCCCCGGCAAAGCCCGAAAGGCCGTATTCCTCAAGTAGCCCGGCGGCATAATTACTCTGCAGCTCTTCCCCGAAACGCTTTTTCAGCACGTATATGTCACAAATCGCGCGCACGCCGAGCCCGCCCGAGCGCAGGTGCTTTGCGTTGTGCCTAATCAGCAGCACATAAAAATCCTCGGGGGCAAGGTGATACAGGCCGGGTGTTTTGCTGTCGGGCAGCAGCCGGCGGTCAAAGTATTCGGGGTAGTCCGCCCGGCGGTGAAGCTCGATGTTTAGCGAGGGCTTCCGCCAAAAGATGTCGTGATGCCCGCCTCCCCAGCTTTTGCAATCGTATCCCAGCGACTCCATCAGGTCCCTTACCTTATCGTCATCACCGTGCGAGTCGTACACGATGTCAACATCGGCCATGCGGCGCATAGCCGGGCTCGGGTAAAGCGCTTTCAGCTCTATTCCCTTGACAGGCAAAAGGCTGACGCCATCTCGGGTGAGGAGGCCGGCAATCTCAGCGAATGCCTGCCGCTGAGCGGTGTCGCGTGAAAGGGCAAGCGCGTACTGCTGCAAGAAAAGACGCATAATTTTTATATCCGGTTCCGGCTCAAGTTTCGTAAGCGGCTCGCACAGCATGTGGGCGGTGTGGTTTTGCATTGAGTAGGCATACAGCCGGGCAAACGAAAAGCCAACCGGCGGCCCGGGCGGCGTGGTGCCTTCGAGCGCCGACTTTAACAGGGTGAGATAATATTTGAAAAACCCGTCATTTAAAGCGTCAAATATATTCACATCCGGCCGCCTCCGGGTGAGAATCACGGCATGCTATCAGTTTATATACAATTATACAATAAAATCCAGCGAAAATCAATGCAGCAGGCTTGATATGTGCCGGATTATGTGATAAAATGAAATAAACAGAATGAAGGCCGGCTCTCCGGCAATACAGCCGAAAGGCGGATAAATCGAGGTGGATATGCCAGCGACATCTTTTAAGGGATACAACATTGTAGAGTTTTCTTTTGCCAACAAGCTCTCGCCCGGCAGCCAGATACAGCTTGAAAATAAATACCAGTTCAACGTCAAATATGCGGCAAACAATACCTGTATGGGCGAGATGACAATCAAAGTAGCCGACCGGAGCAATCCCGATAATTTTTTCGTCAACCTCCTTTTGCGCGGAGTATTCACCTTCACGCCCGGGACCGCAAGGGAGGATATACACATTGAAGCCCACAAAACCCTGTTCCCGTATGCGCGCGCCTATATCTCAACAGTCACCGCCGCCGCCGGTATCCCGCCGATAATCATACCCGAGGTGGATATCGAGTCCCAGAGCATTTATCGCTTTGACCTCAAGCCGAAGGATAGTTAATCCTGTGGGGCTTCGCCTCTGCTCCGGGGCGCTGCCCCACGCCCCGTTCAAGACCCTTTTTGACTTGGATTATCATATCAAGTGCAAGATAAAAAAGATAGCAACTCATCGAAAAATCCTTTATAATGGTAAATGACAAGTAAACCAAGAAAGGAAGAAACGATGAGCCGGTTTGCAATCTTATGCAAAATCCCCGATGTAGAAGCGCACGGGAGTTCACGGCCGCGACGCTGCTTGCGTTCCGGCAGCTGCCGGAACGCAAGCACAAAAGCTTAACCGTAGACCACGGCAAGGAATTTGCCAATCATCAATATATTTCAGCGCATGGAAATGTAGGAAAAGCTTTAAAGTGCTGAATGAATGTCGCATCAGCGGGCGAAAGTTGCTTTATAATCTCTGGAAATGCAGGATGCACTGATCCGCTAACAGTAGAATTGCATGATGAACCCTCAACTTGTAAGACGAAATGTCTCAATCGGGAATATCACTGAGCTTTTTTACAACACTTTCTTTAAGAAACTTTTCAGCCTGTCGCTTTGGGGATGGTTGAAAATCTGCTCCGGCGTGCCTTCTTCCACAATCACGCCTCCGTCCATGAAGAGCACCCGGCTTCCCACTTCCCTGGCAAAGCCCATTTCGTGGGTAACCACCACCATGGTCATGCCCTGATGGGCGAGCTCCTTCATTACATCCAACACTTCCCCCACCATTTCAGGGTCAAGGGCGCTGGTGGGCTCGTCAAACAACATAACTTCCGGCTCCATGCACAGCGAACGCACAATGGCAATTCGCTGCTTCTGCCCGCCGGAAAGCTGGTTGGGGTAGGCTTCTGCCCGATCGGCCAGTCCTACCCGGGAAAGCAATTCCATGGCTTTTTGCTCGGCTTCGGCCTTGCTTTTTCCTAAAAGCTTGATGGGTCCAATGGTCAAGTTGCCCAGGACTGTCATATGGGGAAACAAATTGAAATGCTGGAACACCATGCCCATTTTCTGCCGGTGCTTGTTAATGTCCACATGGGGGTCGGTAATATTCTGCCCGTCAAACACAATGGTGCCGCTGGTTGGCACTTCCAGTAAATTCAAGGAGCGCAGAAAGGTGGATTTTCCGCTGCCGGAGGGGCCGATTATTACCACTACTTCGCCACGCCGGATCTCGGTGGTAACACCGTCCAGTGCCCGGATTTTGCCTTTGTTATAGTGTTTTTTCAGGTCCTGCACCTGAATCAGCACATTACCGCTCATTTCTGCGAAGCCTCCTTTCCAAAAGCCCCACCAGGCGGGTCAGCACAACCACCAGAGCCAGATAAATCAGCGCCACGGCAATCAGCGGCATAAAGGCCGAAAAGGTTCTGCCGCGGATCAGGTCGCCGGCCTTGGTCAAATCCATGGTGCCCACATATCCCGCAACCGAGGTTTCCTTCAGGAGCACAATAAACTCGTTGCAAAGCATGGGCAAAACGATTTTGAACATCTGGGGAATGATAATATACCGCATGGTTTGCAAATAATCAAATCCCATTGAGCGGCCCGCTTCAAACTGGCCGTTGTCAATGGCCATGATGCCGCTGCGGAAAATCTCCGCCACATATGCTCCCGAATTGATACCGAAGGCGATGATAGCAACCAGCATATCATTTTTGGAGGAGGCAAAAATGACGAAGTATGCAATGAGCAGCTGCACCACCACAGGCGTTCCCCGAACAACGGTCAGATAGACGGTGCACAGGAAATCTAAAGCCTGCATCAGTCGGTAAAAAAATCCGCTTCGTTTCTGGTAGGCCTCTTTATTCATATCAAAAGTAGAACGAATACTTGCCACCACAATGCCGATGACAATTCCGAGCAGCACGGCAAAGAAGGTAATCAGCAGCGTGTTTTTCAGACCCTCCAGCAGCCAACGCCAACGTTCTCCTTCCACAAAGTTGAGTCGGAAGGTATCGGCAAATCTTTCAAACCATTCGGTCATATAGGGCTCCTTTCATAAAGATGGGCGGCATAACAATGCCGCCGCATAACATTCAATATATTAAGGATTAGTTGCTGCTGCCGGGATTTATGTACTTGTCGATGATGCTTTGAATGGTGCCGTCGGCAGTCAGCTCTTCCAGTGCCTTATTGATTTTATCGAGCAGCTCCTTGTTATTTTTTGCAACGCAAATGGCGTATTCTTCCTCGGCATAAGGAGCATCCAGAATCTTCAGGCCGGAATTGGCTGCCACAAAGGACTTGGCGGGCTCATTATCTATGATAACCGCGGATACTTTGCCGGCGACCAGTGCCTGCACGGCATCGGCACCGGTTTTATAGCGGATCACGTGATCCTCGCCAAAGCCGCCTTCTTCCAAAGACGCGGAGGAGTAAATATCGCCGGTGGTATCCTGCTGCACGCCGATTTTCACATCGCTCTTCGTGGCTACAAAATCGCCGTTTTCGTTCAACTCAAAGAAATCTTCCAGAGAATTAAACTGGGAGTCTTCCTTTACAATGATCACCTGAATGCCGGTTGCATAGGTATTTGAAAAGTCTACACTCTTTTTCCGGTCTTCGTTCACCGTCATACCGGCCATGCCGAAGTCGTACTTGCCTGACTGCACGCCGCCGATGATGGCGCCGAAGTCGACGTCCGCAATTTCCAGCTTCATACCAAGCTTATCGGCAATTGCCTGGGCGATTTCGATATCGATGCCGGCGAATTTGTTCCCATCCTTATACTCATATGGGGGGAATGCGGCATTGGTTGCCATAACCTAGGTTTCCTTCTTCTTTTCGCAGGCTACCAAGCTGAGGGCGGTCAAGGCCAGAACCAGAACCAACAGTACGGAAATAAATTTCTTCATGATCTTTTCCCCCTTGTTTTCTTTCAACTTTATGAATAATTATATATTGCAAGTTATGAATTGTCAATTCTTTTTTTAAAATTCACCTATTTTCAATCTCCATAAAAAACACCCCGCCCGAGTCGAACACCCCGGGCGGGATATAAATATTAAGCATGGCTTAGCGCCGTAACCGCCTGCTCTTCGGTCTCACCGGTCTGTTTTACCCGATAAATGTCAGCACCATAGCGAGGAAATCCTTGTATAGGCTCATAATCGTTGCCATATTTTCTCTTGCATTTGGTCGGCTACTTGACAAGTTTTTGTATTCATTCTTTCAGCGTAGCCTGTAAATCGGACAGTTTTCATGCGGTGTAAGCGAAACCGGAGTTTTTCTGTAAACACTTCCGAAAAACCATTATTAAAAACAACTAATACCGTCAAGATCTTGAGAATAATATGTAATTATGGATTGCATATACAATTCGTAACAATAATGGAATTTTGTGTTGACTGTTTATACCGCAATATGCTATAATGAATTTGTATCGCACCGCAATTTAAAATAAAGGAGGCCTCAAGATGATTGATTTCCAAAACGCCACTTTTTTAAAGCTCAGACCGGTTCCCGCTTCGAGCTTTGAAAATATGGTTTCACCTTTGTTCATCGAGGGAGAACACATCATCGGAGCTTATCAGAGTATCCGCGACGGGATTGTGTTTACCAACAAGCGCATTATCGCAATTAATGTACAGGGCTTGACCGGGAAAAAGAAGGACTTCACCTCTCTTCCCTACAGCAAGATTCAGGCTTATTCCGTAGAGACGGCAGGTGTTTTTGATTTGGATAGCGAACTCGAATTGTGGTTTTCGGGCATGGGTAAGGTGAAATTTGAATTTGTCAGCCGTGCCGATGTCTCGGCAATCTGCCGTATGATATCAGAAAAGGTGCTTTAATTATGAGGTGTTGTCAATCACAGTATTCTGTTGCAAAATAACGCTGGAGAGCAAACCTCTCCGGCTTTTTCATTCAGCGGCTGCGCCTTTTTTCCGACGGAATTTTAAATCAGATATTCCCCATGACCGCATGTATCACCGCCTCGCAGGCGTCGCAGAGGTGCTCATAAAGCCGGCTTATTGCTCCCTGCCCCACAAATGTTCCGGGCGGGATATTTGCGGCCTGAAAATATGCCGATGGCAGGGGCAGCGGCCCCTTTTTATTTATTTTGCGCAGCACTCCCGTATGTTTCTCGATAAGAGCGGCAAGTTTAAGGCAGGAGATGGCAGGCTCAAGCCGACATTCTGCCGCTGATATTCGCGGGACCGTGCAGGCTGCGTGCACTGCTCGGCGCAGCGAGAGCGCAACCGCCGAAATATCCTCCCTTTCCATCGGGGTTATAAAATCACTGGCCAGCGCCTTCATGATCCGGCCGGCCAGACGGTCGGCCTTGTCGGCCATATCGGCAAGCCGGACTTTGTTTGCGCACCGAGCATCCGGCCCGGCCGGGCGGGCAGAAGGCCGGCAGACCAGCTCAACCGACTCGCGCACCAGCCCGCCGAGCACCTCAAGCAGGTCGAAATATTCAGATTCTTTCAACTTAAACCTCCAAATAGTTCCGAAATTTCAGCAGCGCCCCAGCCGAGGAAAAAGCAGACCGGGAAGGTCAGCAGCCAGGCAATGATTATGTCGCATACCGAGCGCAGTTCCAGCCCTCCGCGTTGCTTGGCGCTGCCGGCTCCCATGACGGCGCAGGTCTTGGCGTGGGTGGTACTCACCGGCAGGCCGAGGGCGGTACAGCCCGCAAGGCAGAGCGCCGCCGACAGGTCGGCGGCAAAACCGCGGGGGGCGTCGAGCCTGACCATATCGAGCGCTACCCGCTTGATTATCCGCGAGCCCCCGAGCGCCGTCCCTGCGGCCATGAAAGCCGCGCAGAAAAAAGCCACCCGAAGCGGTATCCTCTCCCCGTCCCATGCGCTTCCCGCCAGACTGCTGCAGATCAAAATGGCACCCATGAACTTCTGGCCGTCCTGCAGCCCATGCAGATACGCCCCCGCCGCCGCCCCGAAACGCTGCGCTCCGGCAAAAAAGGGGGTCACCTCGCGCCGGTCCCTGTTCCGGCAGGCAAGAGTGATAACCGCAAACACTGCCCTGCCGAGCAGAAAAGCCGGCAGCGTGGTCAGCACAAGTCCCAGCCCCACCCTGCTCCACTGGGTAACATTGAACGAGGCGGCGCCGGTCACCGACGCGGCCGAGCCGGCCAGCCCCGAGAGCAGCGCGTGGCTCTCGCTTGTCGGAATTCCGAAATACCAGGCGAACACCGCCCAGGCCGCAACCGCCACAAGCCCCGCAAAAAGCGCGCGCAGCGCCTCCGCCCCGCTGCCGAAGTGGGCTATCTCAAAAACCGAATGCGCAACCCGCCCGCCGGCAAAACATACGCTCATTGCCCCGGCAAGGTTGAAAAACGCCGCCATTGCCACGGCAGAGCCCGGTTTCATGGCCCGCGAGCCTACAGTGGTGGCTATGGCGTTTGGCGCATCGGTCCAGCCGTTTACAAAAATAACCGCGACAAGAGCCGCGAGCGTTAGATAATATATCATAATCCGACAATTTCCGTTTTTGAGTTGCACCGCCGGGATCTCGTGAATGCCCCCGGGCTTCATAACTTATTTTATGACGCCGCATTTAAAATAATACTGTCCGGGTCTCCATATGCTTTGTTGACAACTTGTGGCATCTGATATATAATAAGCCTGAAGTGCCGGGCCATGGCCGGTCATATTCAATAAAGGGAGGATTTCTATGTCGAAAAGTGCGTTGCAAAGGCTCATCTTCTCGCTGCTCCTTGTGCTGCTGCTTGTCTTGTCCTCCTGCGAGAAGGGCGGGCCGACAGATACAGATACAACCGATCCCGCCGCAACTCAGGTTGGAGCCGAAACCCAGGCAGCCTTCAGCATTACCGATAAATATATACTTATCCGGCCCGAGTACGGAAGTGATGAAGAAATTGCAGCCACACAGTATGTCAAGCGGGGACTTGACAGTATTTTCGGTGTCAAGCTGCCGATAAAGACCGACTGGGTAAAGCACGGCGCCGAAATTGAGCCTTACGAATTTGAAATTCTTATCGGCCAGACCAACCGCCCGCAGTCACAGGACGCCAAAGCCGCGCTGGGTATTTTCGACTACTACTACGAAATAGTCAGCGAAAATGTCATTGCAATCTGCGGCGGCAGCCCCGAGAAAACACTTGAGGCGGCCCGCCGTTTCATGCTCGATATTTTCGGGTATGAGGAGTCGGCCGACTCAACCTCGGTAATCTCACCCGGTCACCCTGCCGAACTTCTGCCCGGCACCTCCTATATCAGCAGGTTCGATTATCCTGTTGAGACGCTGACAATCGGAGGGGTCCCTGTCACGGAATATACGCTGGTGTCCTCTCAAGGCGAAGACGCTGCCTCAAAGCTTATTGTCTCGGCAATTTCCTCGCTCTGCGGGTACAATATTCCTGTCGTCAAACCCGGGGATTATGCCGGCGGGCCGGCGATATTCGTCGGCTGCGCAAACGGCTCGGGAGGCCACCTTGACCTCAGATTTGACAGCCATACATATTACATAACCGCCACAGCCGACAGTATAATAATCGACGCCACGACTGCCGTGGCCAGGCTCGGGGGCGCCCGCTGGTTTGTGTCACAATTCATAAAACCCGTCACCCCCGAAGAAACGGTTGAAATCACCGTCTCGTCCGAGGTTTTGACCGGGCTTGGCTTTAGCAGTGACAGCAATAACCTGATTCTCTCAAACGTCACCGAAACCGAGATTGCCACCGGCATTACATATTCCGAGCGGCTCTACTATGACGAGGAATCAAAACCCATAAGGGCTTACGTCCTTATTGTCGCCCCGGGCTGCGGAATACTTTACACCGGAACCCCCGGGGACGGCGAGGTTCTGCTCAACAAGGGCGGGACAGTGCTCGAGGAGATGAAGGCGGCCGCTCAAAACGGGAAAAAAGTAGTCGCCGGGGTCAACGCTGATTTCTTTAACATAAGCGGCGACTACCTGCCCCGCGGCCTTTGCATAAAAGAGGGCAAGCTGCTTCACGGTGCCAACTCGCGCCCCTGGTTCGGCGTGACATATGACGGCACTCCGGTAACAGGCAGCGCCGCAGAATACGACAAATATGCAAACAACCTTGTCACCGCGGTCGGCGGCTCAAACATCATGCTCAAGAACGGCAGTGTCCTCGACGTCGATTTGGGCACCGACTTCGGCAGGACCCGGCACCCCAGAACGGCGGTAGGTTACCGCCCCGACGGGACAGTGGTCATAATTGTGGTAGACGGCAGACAGCCGAGCATCTCAAACGGCGCCTCACTTGCCGACCTTGCCTCGATTTTCTGGGAGCTTGGGTGCAGCGACGCCATAAACCTTGACGGCGGCGGCTCCTCTACCTTCATTCTCACCGGCGGGCAGGGAGACTATGTCGTCAAAAACAGCCCGTCGGACGGCCGGCTCCGCAAGATACAGAACTCTCTTCTGGTTCTATTGCCGTAACAGAGGAAACCATATCGCCAATCAAGCAGCAGCCTCATATCCAACCGGCGGCTGATACTTGCGGGGAGCATTCAGCGAATGCTCCCCGCTCATTTTGCCTATCCGGTTAAAACAAAATATGGATTCGGACATATAATGGTATTGATTCACTCGATTTAAGGAGACAAGACATGAACAATTCCACCCGATGGCCCTGCTACAGCGGGATGCCGGCCCTGTCGGATTCATATGTGAGGCTGCTCCACGCCTCGCCCGACACTCCCCCCGTGGACATAAACGCCGACGGGAATATGATAATGGGAAATCTGGCGTTCGAGCAAATAACCGAATATGTTCCGGTAAATCCCGGAGAATACAGAATCCAGGTTTATCCGGCGGGTCAGACCGATAACCCGCTGATTGACACGATTTTCACCGTCCCGCCCGAGCGGAGCTATACCCTTGCATTGGTGGGCAGGATGGACGATGTCGGCCTTTTGCCGATATCCGAGGCATATCTGCCGATGGTAGACAGGCGCAGCACATATGTCAGATTCGTGCACCTTGTCCCCGGTGCGCCGGAAGTAGACGTCACCCTGCCCGACGGGACAAGAGTTTTCAGAGAGGTCGGCTACCGGCAGCATTCAAACTACATACCGCTAAACCCCGGCAGCTATACTCTGGTTGTCAGGGTAGCCAACGGCATGCCGCTGCTTACAATCCCCAATGTACGGTTTTCCCCGGGTGTGGTCTACTCCGTTTATGCCGTCGGGCTGCCGGAGGGCGAGCCGTCGCTTGGCGCGCTTGTGGCCACCGACGGCGAGTATTAATTAAAAAACAGCCATAGGGGCGTCGCGTGACGCCCCTATGGCTGTTTTCTCAGAAACCGGTATATGTACGGGGGATGCCCGACGTACTTATCGAATAAAGCTTGAGTGGAATAAGGCCGGTGTTGGTCAGCCTGTGCCACATCCCGGCCGGCACTATGGCGACCAGATTATCGTTTACTCTTGTGTTATACATCGGGTTGAGCTGGTCTTCTCCCATCGTGAGGTTGCCCTGCCCCTGAAGAAAGCATAAAAATTCGTCGGTATCGTATTGCATTAGTTTTATACCGCCTTCTGCTTTTTGTTATGGCCGTAAAAGTTACTTCCGCGGCGGCTGCCGGAACCGGTTCGGCAGGGGTGTCGGCTGAAATGTCTGTCGGGCGGTCTGGGCGAATTGATTTGACGAGGGCGACTGCGGCGTGAATTGATTGAACTGCGGCGGCATTATCTGTGGCTCGGGCAGCGACGGCTGAGGAGTCCTCGGAGCCTGAGGTCTTACCGGCGACTGGGGCATCATGGGAATCTCCGGGGTAAATTGCGGGAACTGAGCGGGCGGAGTCATCGGCGACGGGGTTCTTACCTGATTCGGCGGCGGCATTTGCTGAAATCCCGGCGGAGGCTGGGGGGTGGCCGGCTCCTGCGGCGTCATGGGGGCCTGCTGAGTCGGCGGTGTCTGGGGCGTCATGGGAGCCTGCGGGGTCATAGGCACCTGCAGCGGCGGCGTTGGCGGCAGCTGAGTTATCGGCGTTTGAGGTCTTAACGGCTGGAGGGGTGTCGGAACTTCAGGAGGCATAGACACACCAGGGGGCATTGGTTCCTGCGGTATCATCGGCACCTCGGGTGTCGGAATCGTGGGTTCCTGCGGCATCATAGGACTCTGAGGCTGTTGCGCCATCGGAGGTTGCTGTGCCATCGGGGGTTGCTGTGTCATGGGCGCTTGTGGTGTCGGTGTTACCTGAGAACGGGGTGTCATAGGTGCCTCGGGCGTCATTTGTGGCGGCACGGGTTCCATCCGGGGCTGTTCCTGACTCTGAGGCTGCCGGGTCTGGTTCTGTGGCTGGCGAGCCTGATTCTGCTGCCGCATCTGGTTGCTGAAGCGCTGCTGCTCCTCCTCGGCTTTGGTCCTGTAAACCGTGCCGGCAGGGTGCTCGGGCGGTGCGTAAACCGAATAGAGCTTGAGCGGGCTATGGCCGATGTTGATAAGGTTATGCCATTTGCCGGCGGGTACCACTATTATGTCGCCGTCTGTGACCCTGCGCTGAAAATTTAACTGTTCTCTGTTGTCCCCTATCTCGACAAGCCCGTAGCCCTCTTCAATCTGCAAAAGCTGGTCGGTTTCGGGATGGAACTCGAGCCCGATGTCCTCCTCGGGTAAGAGACTCATCAGGGTGATTTGAAGCTTATCCCCGGTCCAAAGGGCGGCTCTGAAGTAGCTGTTTCGTTCTGCCTCCCTTTCTATTTCGGTGACAAACGGCTCGGGCCCGTGGTCTTGGGGTTGATTGTCGGCTCTGTCATTCTGGGCAGGGCGCATATTCATGTCATTATTCTGCCTCTGACCTTCCCTGTCGGGATTATTATTGTACCGGCTGCTGACCCGGGCATTCTGCATGGCAGGTATGTACATATTTGGGGGAGTAGTTCGACTTATGTCTGTTTTTTGGGTCTGGCTGTATCGGTTATAAAAATTGTATCGCATGACATTGCTCCTTATTGTTTGATAATTCTCTGAAAACTCCACTGCAGATTATTCATCATGCAATAATCATTGTATGTGCCCGTGGTTCAAAAAGTTACGTTTATTGCCATAAAACAGCATAATGCAACATAAGCTGCCCGTAAAAGCAGACAAAAAGAGCGGAAAACCGCAGGGTTTTCCGCTCTTTTTAACGTCACCTCAGATAAGGCTCAGGGTCTTTTGAAGGTTTTCTTTTATCAGCTCAAGCTTGAGCTCATAAGCCTGCAGCCTGCCGTCGGTCTCGATTTTTATTCTCTCGATTTCAAGTTTGAGCGCCTTTTCAACCTCGGAATATTTTTTAAGCTGCTCAAGGATTATCGCCTCTTTCTCGGCAATTGCCTCCTTGAGCGCTGTTTTCTCGGCCTCCATATGCTCGAACTTTGAGGTGAGGTTGTTCAGCTTTTCTGTGAGCACCTCGTTTCTCTTTTCAACCTCGAGAAGACCGGCAATCCGGGTCCTGAGCACGTTGTTTTCGGCGGCAAGCTCGCTTTTCTGCTCGTCCACGTTAACAGAGAGCTGCTCGACCTTCTTTCTCAGCACTTCAATCTCGGCTGTCAGCTTTTCTTTTTCGCGGAGCGCCATTGACAACGCGGTCGCCTGCTCGGCCAGCTTGTTCTCATAGCTGGCGACAGAAGAGCGCATCTCGGCCTCGATATTTTTTATGTACTCGAGCACCTCGCTTTTCTTAAACCCAAGCGGGGCCGTGCTGAAATTCAGTTCTTCTCCCTCAGCGGCCTCTTTCCCGGTTACAATTTTGCGCATCTGTTCCATATAGCAATACCTCTCTTTAAAATTACCGCTCGTCGGGGTTGCCCCGGCCTTCAAATCGCAGCTTGTCTCCGACACAGAGCCCGCTCTCCCCGGCAAATCCGGCGGGAGCTTCAAGCACGCTCCAGGCATCTTTGACGTATGGCGTCATCCTGCCCGGCACAAGCCCGCGCTCGATATGAACTATCTTTTGCTCGCGCGACAGGAACACCGCGTCAATAGGAAATCTCATCATAAAGGTGTGAACCTGCCGGCAGGGTACCAGCAAGAGTCCCCCGTCGCCGCCGAGACTTTTTTTCATCATAAGCCCTGCAAACCGGCTGAAAAACGAACCGGCAACCCGGACATTTTCAAGAATTATCCTGCCTTCTTTGGTTATGTTTGTGTATTTTTTCATATCCGCTATTTCTTGAACTGAGTTATAAGCTGCACGACCACCGGGCCGAGCAGTATGATAAAGAGCACCGGGAAAATGAAGGCGACCATCGGAAGCATCATTTTAACCGGGGATTTCATTCCCTTCTCCTGTGCCGCCTGCCGCCTTGCGGTCCTGAGCTGCTCGGACTGGGTTTTGAGCAGGTTTTTTATCGGTATCCCCAATTTCTCGGCCTGAATCAGCGCCGAGGAAAAAGTCTTAAGCTCGGGGACCATGCTGCACTCTCCGAAATCCCTCAGCGCGTCGCGCCGGGGTCTGCCGAGCTGTATCTCGCGGTAGAGCAGCGACATCTCGTATATCAGCGGCCCCTGCATTTTCTCGACAATCTTACAGAGCGCCGCGTCAAAGCCCAGCCCCGCCTCAATGCTGACACTCATCAGGTCAAGCACCTCGGGAAGCTGCTGCTTTATCCGCCTCTGCCTTGAGGTTATCCTCGAGGACAAAAAATACCTTGGCGCAAGTACCCAGAGCACGACCCCGATAAGGAACACCAAAAATCTGACAACAAGGTCGATGCTGCTCACCAGCATCAAGAGCACCGGGACAATGAGCAGGGGGGCTGTAACGATGTTTTTAATGAAGGTATATTCGTCGGGGTCGATCCTAAGACCCGCATATCTGAGATTTGCCTCAAGCCGCTGGTTTTTTGCCTTTTTGTTTCTTGTTTTCCGGCGCTTTGAGATGATACCCGAGAACTTGTTTATGAGCGGAGCGACAAATCTCTTGTACATCGACTGGTCAAGCTCGGAGAATACCTCTTTTTTTCTCTCAACCACGCTGTCAAGCCGCCGCTTTTTTATGTCCTCCCTCATGCCCGCGGGGGACAATATCAAAAGGACAACCGAAAAGGCCAGAACCGTCGAGGATATAACCAGAAAGCCCACTTAAATCCTCCCTTAATACTTGATAGTCAGGATTTTTTTGATCATCATAAAGCCGAGGATCTCCATCGCTGCGCCGATGCCGAGGAGCACCTTGCCGATGTCCGACTCCACAAAGGAAATGATATAATCGGGATTTACCATAAAAATCAGCAGCCCCAGCGCTATCGGCAGAAGCCCGATGACAATGCCCGAGGCCCGCCCGGTCGCGGTCGCCACCCTGATGTCAGACTTGAGCTTGACTCTTGCCTTTATGGTCTCGGATATACTCGACAGAATCTCCGAAAGGTTGCCCCCGGCCTGCCGCTGGATGTTGATTGCGGTTACCGTCAGCTCAAGGTCGTCGCTGCCGACTCGTTCGGCCATCGAGACCAGCGCCCTCTCAAGCGTGCTCCCGTACTTTACCTCGCTCACGAGCCGGGCGAACTCCTTTGAGATGGGCTCGCCCATCTCGGAGGCTATGTTCTCAAAGGCCTGCATCAGCGTCAGCCCGGATCTCAGACAGTTGCACATGGTGACCAGCGCGTCTCCGAGCTGGTTTTCAAAGGCTACCACCCGCTTTTTCTTTTGTTTTCTAACGTACAGCGGCGGGCCGGCAATGCCGAGCAGCACCGCGGCTCCGGCAATAAAGTAGTTGCCGGTAAAGAGCGCGAGCAGCCCCGAGGGGACAAAAGCCAATATAAGCCAGAGGGTTGCAAACTCCTCCGCCCTCATCATGACGCCGGCGGCCTGAAGCTCGCCGGCCAGCACCTGCCCGAAGCGGCGGTCGCTGCTTTTCGTGCTTTTTAACTTTTTCGTTTTTTTGGCTATGTTGTGTTCCTTGGTTACAATCTGCATTCGGGCAAGCCGCCGCTCGACCAGAAGCCGCTTTCCCATGAAGATGTTCAGGACCATCAGGGCCAGAATAAAGGCCAGGTATGCCGAAAAAAAGCTGATTATCAGAATCCACAGGGTATTATCTGAACCAGTCATTGTTGACCATCACCCCGTTTCCGATAATTTTTTCCAGGCACTGCGGCCTGTAGCCCGTAGCTTTGAATTCTCCCTTGAACCTGCCGAAACTGTCGCGCTCGCCCTTGGTTTCATACCTGAATATGTCGCACATATTCACCACGTCGCCCTCAAGGCCGACAATTTCGGTGATATTCGTGATCTTCCTTGACCCGTCCGGGAGCCTTGCCTGCTGCACTATCAGGTTGACCGCCGAGTAGATCTGTTCCCTTATCGCCTTCTGGGGAAGCTCCATTCCGGCCATCATGACCATTGTTTCAAGCCTTGCTATTGTGTCGCGGGGGCTGTTGGCGTGCGTGGTGGTGAGCGACCCGTCATGCCCGGTGTTCATGGCCTGCAGCATGTCGAGCGCCTCACCCGAGCGCACCTCGCCGACAATAATCCGGTCAGGCCTCATGCGCAGCGCGTTTCTCACAAGGTCGCGTATACTTATCTGTCCGCTGCCCTCAAGGTTGGGCGGCCGGCTCTCAAGCCTGATTAAGTGTTCCTGATTGAGTTGCAGTTCGGCGGCGTCCTCGATTGTCACTATCCGCTCGTCGCTCGGGATAAATGAGGAGAGCACGTTGAGCAGTGTGGTCTTGCCGCTGCCGGTACCGCCCGCAACAATGATGTTGAGCTTTCCCTTGACGCAGGCCTCAAGGAAGAGGAGCATCTTGGGGCTGGCCGACCCCCACTCTATAAGCTGACTATAGGTTATCGGCTTCTTTGAAAACTTGCGGATTGTCAGCACCGGCCCGATAAGCGATATCGGCGAGATAACGGCGTTGACCCGCGAGCCGTCCTTCAGCCGCGCGTCGACCATGGGGCTGGCCTCGTCTATATGCCGGCCTATCTCCGAGACTATCCGGTCGATGACGTTTTTTACATGCTCGTCGTCCCTGAGCTTTATAGGGGTTAAAAACAACTTGCCCTTTTTCTCGATATATACCTTCTCGGGCCCGTTGACCATTATTTCGGTCACGTCGGGGTCGCGTAGCAACTCCTCAAGCGGGCCGTAGCCCGTGATGTCGTTGTAAATGTCCTCGACTATTTTCTGCTTTTCGGCCTTGCCGACCTCGCGGATATGCTCGTTGACCGTATCATTTATCAGCTTTCTTATCAGATCGTTTCCGATGTCTCTCTGGTTCTGCTTGTTTATCTCCTCGATTACAAGATTTTGAATATTATTTTTGGTTTCATAGAGGGTATCGACGGCAACTGTGCCGTCTTTGCTCTGCTCCCCTCCCGGGTCCCTTACCCGCTCCATTCTCTCAAGCAGTCCCATTTCATCCTCATGCCGCGCACAGGCGGCCAAAAATTATTGTGTCTCGCAAAGTGTATTGACATATGCCATTATCGCCTTGGCCACTGCCGAGCGCGGGGCACCGGTCACAAACGGAACCCCCTTGTTTATGCTCGACAACACCTCCTTGTCCTCGGGGAGGCAGACTACAGGCGTAAGTGACAGAACCTTCTCAAAATCGGCCTTTGATATGATTCCCTGCGTGGCCCGGTTTAGTATCAGTCCGACCTTTTCCTTCTGGCGCAGGGCGTCGAATATCCCCAGCGAAATCTTGGCATTTTTCAGCGACAGTATGTCAACGCAGGCTACGAAGTTGACGATATCGCTGTTCTCAATTGCAGCAATCGAGATATCGCCGAAGCCCGGCGCAAGGTCGATTATGATAAACTCGTAATAAGGCCGCACGGTGTTGATAATTATCTCAAGCGTCTTGTCGCGTATGTACTCGGCAAGCTCGGGGCTCTTGGGGGCGGCGAGCAGCTCGAGCCCGCTTTTGTGCATGGTAAGCGCGCTTTTGACGACATCAATATTCATTTCTTCAACATCGCGTGCCAACTCGTATATTGTATCCTGCGGGTCGAGGTCGAGCAGAACCGCCACGTCCCCGAACTGCAGGTCGGCGTCAATTATAATGGTTTTTTTGCCCTGTGAGGCAAGCGCCACCGCAGTGTTGACCGCCAGCGTGGTCTTGCCGGTGCCGCCCTTCCCGCTGAAAAAGGAGATGACCCGCGACTTGATTCTCGGCTGCTCGTTCTCAAAGCTGCGCTTTTTCTCGAGCGAGCAGGCTTTGAAAAGCGCCTCGCCCAGCTCTTCTGCGGTCACGGTCAGCGGAAGTACCTGCCTTGCCCCCCGCTGCATGGCGTTCGAGAGCAGCTCCATGTCGACAGCCCCGGCCAGCATTATCAGCGCGGCGCCCCGCAGCTCGGAATATATCTGCTCGGCAACCTGCAGCGCGCTCTGGCCGTCGCCCTCATATGAGAGGATTACCACATCGGGGTGGCGGCCGAGAATTTTCAGGACAGTCAGGTCGTTATATTCAAAAAAACCCGAAACGGCAAATTTCTCGCCGTCTATCAGGTTTTTGATTCTTATTTTGGTGTCAATATCGTCAGAGATAACGACAACATTCAGTTTATCCATCAGTTATCTCCCCCCTCACGGTTTCCTCACTGTATACGGGGACCTCGACAATTGCCTCGTCGCCGTACCCTCTCAGCACGATTATGACAAGTCCGTTTGATATGTTATGATTGAGAACAGGGCAATCGGCCGCCGGCATCTCAAGCGTGATGCTCGAATACGAGTTTATTTCCTTCACCCCGCTTGCATACTGCACCGCGGTCCCTACGGCAATTATCGGTATGTTCTGGAAAAGGTAGGACGTCGTCTGAACGCCGCCCATGTCTTTGGTCACGAGAATATCCACCCTATCCCCGATTCGCAGGTACCCGGCAATTCCCGACACCTCGTTGACGTATATCGTAAATGCCCGGTATCCCTCTTTAATCCGGTCGGAGAGGCGGTCGTTTGTCAGGTTGCCGATTTCGGCCACCTTGCTTTGAAATAACTGCTCGCCCTTGACAATCGGGTATTTGGTGGCCTTTCCCACCACAGAATCGATATCGGTGACCGCATTTTGGGGAACGGTACCCTTGAGGACCTCTGCCGTGCTGAGCATAGCGGGGGTCAGTTTTGTATTTTCGGGAATGTCTATCGCCGCAACCACGACAAGCTCGGTCTCATATGCCGCCGCCTGCTCGGCACTGCTCTGCAGCTGGGTTATAAACAGGAAAACAGTGCAGCCGGTTAAAATGGCCGCCACTGTGGCAAGAAGATAAATCTTTTTCACTTGAGTACCCTATCCTGTCAGCCTGTATGTATAAATTCCGCCTTCGATATCAGAAGTATAGGAGGAATGGGCGACATTCAGCTCTATAAACGAGCCCTGAATTTCGTCTTCATTTTCGGAATATTCAAGGACGAATGCCGAAAACCCCTTCACCCTGACCGTATTGGAATCGACAAAATCATAAATCATAAAGGTCATAACGCGGGGGCAGTCCTCCACGTAGTGTAGGTAGTTGCAGCCTCCGTCGCCGGGGAAGTGGGTGCAGAGCGACATCCTGTAATTAACCCCCTCCTTGGCGACGCTCGCCTTATTGCCCTTGGCTATCGGGTAAATGTCGCCCACGCAGACCTCGCCGTCATATCCGTACTTAAAGGTGTCGAGCAGGGCTTTTGCGTTGCCGTTCGAGCCGTCGATGACTATATAGCCGAAAAAGCCGTTTTCCCCACCTCCGCCGCCGGCCTTGAAAACCACATGCTCCTTTATTCCGGTTGCCATTGCGGTCTGATAGGACTGTGCCGAAATGCCGACCGGAACACAGCCGACAAGCGACCCGGCAGGCACTGCAGACACGGTCGCCGACTTCCTTGAGGTTATCTCTTTGACCCCTATTATTTTAGCAAGGTAAGTGGGGGAGGTTTTGCTGAGATTAATGGTCAGCGACCTGTACCTGTCCTCCACAAGGCCGCCGAGAATTATGTCCTCGGCTGTAAGGCCGGTGTATCCGTTTTTTGCGGCATACTCGTCGGCAAGGGCTACCACCCCGGCGATTGCCGCCGCATTGTCCTCGACCGGCAGGCATTGCCCCAGCGACAGAGCAACCGCATCCGCCACATTCTGAATTGCCGACGCGTCGGCGTATGTCATGCCGATGTCGATAGTCAATGAAGCCATAGCGAGCAGGAAACTGAGTATTATCGCCGTAATTACGGTGCTGGCACCTTCCTCGGCGGCAAGTTTTTGCAACTTATGCTTCACGGCTCATCCCACCTTCATGGTCACGGCCGACCTGAGCTCAAATACCGGGCCGCCGAAGATGGTGTGCGCCACAATAGTCAGCGCCCTGACCTCGCTCACCACCACGACGCTGACATCTCCCGCCGCGGGGTTGTCGGCGTTTAAGTACGACACCACCGTTCTGATATTGTCCTTTATCATGCTGCTCGCGACGCTCCGCACCTTATCTGCGGTCTCGGTCTGTGCGGTTTCGTAATTGGTACAGGTAGCCGCAAACCTTGCGCCCTCGCGGGCGCAGCTGTCGGTTGCGATTTTTGCCGAGAAAATCCAGCCGAAATCAATTATGCCGCAGATAATAAGCAAAAGCAGAGGCGCGACCAGCGCAAACTCGACCACCGCCTGCCCGTTTTCGTCTTTTAAAAATCTGCACATAATCGATACCTCCATTTTTTCAAGGGGGAGCGTCGGGAGTGCTCCCCCTCTGGGTTGCTGTTTGAATTTGCAAGCGGCTTATGTACTTGGAACTGCTGAATCGAGTGCATCACCGACGTTTGTGAACAGATCTTTGATCTTCGGCCCGAGAGCAATCAGCGCCACGATGACCACAAGGGCGATAAGCCCTATAATCAGTCCGTACTCAACCATGCCCTGTCCGTTTTCATCTTTGAGGAATCTTATCAGCTTTTTCATTTTAAAGTCCTTTCTGCGGTTTGCCGCAATTATTTGTTATCCTATCAGCGGGAAAACTAATGTTACTATGAGGCCGGTAGCCAGATACGGCCCCATAGCTGCCTGGGTTTTGAGGTTTCCGGTTTTTCTTATCAGAATGCAAATGCCGTAAACCGACATCAGGGCGGCCATGATCACCATGGCCTGCAGAAATCCGCCGGGTCCGAGATACAAACCTGCAACGGCTGCAAGCTTCATATCCCCGGCTCCCACACTGACACCAAAGAATGACGGTATCGCAAAAATGACTGCCGCCGCCAAGAATCCCCAAAGGCTGCTCTTGACCGCCTCAATATCAAAGCGCAGGGCAAGGAAAAGAATCCTTGCGGCAACAAGTGCCAGCAGCATGGAGTTCGGTATTTTTTTGACAACCAAATCCACCGCCGCGATAATGAGGCAGATAAGAAACACCGTTATGTACTCGGCCCGCTCAAGCACCCCACCGCCGGTGTAATAAATAAAGGCAAACCAGGCGGCACAAAGGAGGCACCAGCCATACGGTGCAAGCCTGTGGGAGAGCACTACATGCCGGGGCAGGATTTCGCTTCTTGCCCGGACAAGCTTTTTTGTGAGCATAAGCGAGAGGAACCCGGCAGCCGCGCCCGCGGCAATCATGAGTGCGATCACCTTTTG
>JBMNUI010000010.1:0-43824 GCA_050946195.1 Eubacteriales bacterium | reverse complement strand
CGCGCGTAAATTCGTAAACTAATAAAGCCCAGTATGTTTTGCGGGGCTTTTAATTATTTAATGCTTACCCGAACGATATCCTTCGCCAAAATTTACCAATCTTGTTCATTTCTTTGTGCGCACAAAGAAATGAACCAAAGAAAAGCGTATAGGGGGAAACCTATGGTTTCCGCCCTGAGAACCTCCTTCCTCTTATCGCGATAAGGCAGATGAAAAGGGGGGTTAACGGGGGTCCGGGTGCAGCGCCCCCGGATTATTATTTTTTCCTGACGTATTCGCAAAATCTGAAGGTAAGCCCGGCTTCGCTGTCGGTGTCGGGGTTGCTTGTCTGAGTCGGGCTGCAGTCGATAAGCTCCCATTCACCGGTTGCCGTGATATCCGGGAAATAGGCGTCGGCCTCAAAGGCCTTGTCAAAGCGGGTGACATAGGCTCTGTTGCAGTAGGGCAGCAGCAGACTGTAGACGCTCGCGCCGCCGATGATAAAGACATCCTCGGACCTGTATTTTTTCAGCTCATCGAACAGTTCGGCCTCGGAATGAACCACAATGACACCCTCGGGGTTGAAATCCTCCCGGCGGCTGAGTATTATGTTGGTCCTGTTTTTCAGCGGCTTCCCTCCCGGGAAGGTCGAGAGGGTTTTTGAGCCGAGCACCACCACCCGACCGGTTGTCAGCGACGCAAAGTGTTTCATATCGGCGCGCACGCGCGCCAAAAGCTCGCCGCGGTATCCGATACCCCAGTTCTTGTCAACCGCCACAATCAGATTCATATTGCCACCGGGAACTTTCCGATTTTCTCACCGTGTCGATAGTTTGTCACGGTAAAGCTCTCGGGTACAAAGTCGTAGAAGTTTGTGATGCGCTTGTCGAGCTCGACCTTGGGCGCGGGGTATGCCGGGCGCTTTATCAGCTCCTCGACAATCGGGACATGCCGGTCATAGATATGCGCGTCGGCAATCACATGAACAAGCTCACCGGGTTCGAGATCCGAGACCTGCGCGAACATCATCACCAGCGCGGCATATTGCGCGACATTCCAAGCATTTGCCGCAAGCATGTCCTGCGAGCGCTGGTTGAGAATTGCATTCAGCCGCCTGCCGGTTACGTTGAAGGTCATGCTGTAGGCGCAGGGATAGAGCGCCATCTCGGAGAGGTCGGCGAAATTATAGATGTTTGTCAAAATTCTGCGGGAATTCGGGTTGTGCCTCAGGTCATAGAGCACGCGGTCTACCATGTCGAACATGCCTTCCTTGTACTTGTGCTTGATGCCCATCTGGTAGCCGTATGCCTTGCCAATTGAGCCGTTTTCGTCGGCCCACTGGTCCCAGATATGGCTGTTTAGGTCCTTGATGTTATTCGATTTCTTCTGCCAGATCCAGAGGATCTCGTCGACCGCGGCCCTGAAATTTATCGGGCGCAGGGTGAGCAGCGGGAATTCTTCGGCAAGGTTGTATCTGTTCACCACGCCGAATTTCTTGATGTAACAGGCAGGCTGGCCGTCCTCCCACCTGGCGCGGACGCCCTCCTTTACCCAGATTCCGTGCTCGAGAATTTCGCGGCAGGTATTGATGAAAGCTGTATCGGATGAGCTCATGATTATCCCAACCTTTCGGGTGAGGCAGGCGCCTCACGGTATAATTTTTCGGTTTTTATGATATCATACTGCCAAAAAAAAGTCAAACGCAAAAGCCGAGTTTGCATAAATGCCTATTTTTTGTGTGACAGTCATTGACTTTTGACTGGATATGTGATACACTTTGAGGCGAAAATCTTAAGGAGGCATGTGACATGCTTTTGGTTGGTGTTCAGTCCGGTCATTTGTTTACCGATGACATGGACAGGAATTTCCGTATTTTAAAGGAGCACGGCTTCGGGTGCGTCGATTTCAATATCGACATGATGCTTCCGGGGTCTCAAATCAAAACTGGTGAGCCCGGCGGTTTCTTTGACAAGAGCATTGAGGAAATATGCGAATACTACAGACCGATGAAGGAGGCAGCCTTAAAATACGGCATCGAAATCGCACAGATGCACGGCCCCTTCCCGATTTGGGTCGAGGGCCGGGATGCCGATATGAACCCCTATGTTATCATGGCGACCGAAAAGTGTTTTGCCGTGGCGCAGTATCTGGGGTGCAAATACGTGGTGGTCCATCCGGTGGCTGTCAGCCTTACTCAAGGCAAGGAAAAAGAACGCGAACTCAATTTAAGCCTTTACCGCGCGCTGATGCCCGCCGCAAAAAAATACGGGGTGACAATCTGCCTTGAAAATCTCTTTGTGAACATAAAAGGCCACTGCATTGAAGGTCCCTGCGCTGATGTCAGCGAGGCAATCTGGTATATCGACCGGCTCAATGCCGAGGCGGGAGCCGATATCTTCGGCCTGTGCTTTGACACCGGGCATGCAAACCTTATGGGCCGCAATATGTACGATTATATTACCGCCCTCGGCCCGCGCCTTAAGGTGTTACATATACACGACAACGACGGAAGACTTGACCTGCACATGCTGCCCTATTCCTACACCCGCAACGGCAAAGACCCGCTTATTGACTGGCAGGGAATAATCAGGGGGCTGCATGACATAAATTATCGCGGCGACCTTTGTTTTGAGACCTTCCACTGCATGGGCGTATTCCCAGCAGCCGTGCATAGCGAATTGCTGAATTTAATCTCGGCAATCGGCAGGCATATGGTCGCGGGCATACTGGCATAGGTCATTACGGCATAAATCAACCGCCCGGAGCAGCCGCTCCGGGCGGTTTTGTGTTTATCTGTCGGCCAGTTTTTCCAGACTGCTGTTCAGGTTTCCGATCACTCTTTCCATAACCTTCAATATCGTTTTGAATCTGGAGGCTACCGTGTTGATACCCTCGCCCATGATAGTGCGCAGGTTGTGGTGGATATTGGAGAGCGCCGAGGTGTAGATTATACCGGCATCGGTGGTGATGTTCTCAATGACTATGTCAAGCATCTCCCAGGATTCGGGGTCGTGGGAGTATTTATACTTTAAAGCAGACTCATAATATGCCGGTATTACCCTCCGGTGGCTTTCGGAGGCCATTGCCTCAAGGAAGGCGCCCATCACACCATAGTCTTCTTCAAGAACCGTAGCCGTCACGGATACTACCGTGAACTGGTCGTGCATGAGGGTGTGATAGTTTTCCTGCTCCTCGTTGTATTTTGGAATCGGCACAATACCGTAGGGCGACTCCATGTTGCGCATATCAGAATGCTCGACCTCCATCAGCCGCAGAGTGACCATGGCGCCGTGCCCTTCGGCGAACATTTTCCTCATATCGTCCTGTTCAGCATCGGCGGCCTTATGTACAATCACCAAAGTGCCCGTGGCGTTGTAGAGGGTCAGCAGATTGTCGACCACATCAGACAGCTTGCCGATATCGAGGACATATTTGTAAGCCCCGTCGGCATCCCGCCCGAGTATATGGACTTCACAGGCCGCCCAATAGGGGTCGGAACATATGTATTCGTTGGTGATAAAACCGTACAGGTCGCCAATGTCTTCTCGGTTATTTCCGTTGAGGTCGGAATAAAAGTCGCGAACCAAGCTGTACTGGTAGTCGAGTGTCCACTTGTTCTGCCTTACCGGCTCATAGAGGTAGGTCAGGCTGTTTTGGTCAAATATATCTTTGTTGAATATCGTGACAAAGGCAAAACGCATGGTAGAGAGGGCGATTGAGCCGGTTGCCGCATACTGCGCCCCGCGGAACTCGATTGCCTGGTTTACACCCTGCGACCAGTATGGCTTGCCCAGGTCGAGGTACTCGATATCATAGAGGTTATGGTAAATCCCGTTGAGCGAATTGTAAAGCGACTGATAGGCGTTAACAAATGCAATGTCGTAATCGCGTGTGCCGGACTGCACCGCGATTTTTACCGCATCAACCGTCGAGGAGTTGCTGTTGGCGTACGGAATTTTAATGTTGTTGATTTTCAGGTTGAGCCTGGTCTCAACGGCAAGATTGCGGTTATATACTGCATCGTTTACAACCTCGCCGTTAAATTCGGGAACCGTAACCTCATCGATCCACCAGCTGCGGTCGCTTGAAACTACGTTGATAACCCTCCCCTCAAAATCAAGTCCTAACGGGAGGTCGTCGGATATGTCGTAGGGCGACCTTGTTTCTTCATCCGAGGGGGCTGTGTCGGTCTGGATATTTGTGGTTTCCTTATCGGTGTCGGTCTGGTCTGCGCATGCACATAAAAAGATAAGCATTGAGAGAACTGTGACAATTGCAGCGATGCGTTTCATAGCAACCTCATTTCCCGGTATTGGACTGCCGGACATAGTTTTCCAGTCTATGTATTGATTATAAAACACATCGGGCAGATAATCAAGACAATTATTTACTTTAAACAGACAAATATTGCTATTTACTGGGACATGCCGTAGGTTTCTCTTTTTATTGTAAAATAAATCGTTTTTTATTTCAGCTTCGGCAGTGCCTCGAGCTTGCTGCCGGGCATGATTTCTGTATCCTGATATGAGTTCAACTTCTTTTTCAGGTGGTGCAGCATAAAGGCACTTGAAATGAAGTGAGCCGCCGCAGTTGTCGCCCATGAGACCGGATATGCATAGTAGAGCACCTCGAGCGTGGGTGTTGCGGCAAATACCGTTACCGTCCAGAGGATTCTCAACGCGCAGGAGCCGATAAATGATATTAACATCGGGATAAAAGAACTTCCCATCCCGCGCATGGCGCCGCAGCCGACCTCCATCAGGCCGCATAAAAAGTATGTTAGCGTGACAATCGACATCCTTGTCATCCCGGCCGAAATTGCTCCCATATTGTCGGGGGCATAAAGTCCGATTAGCCGAGGACCTAAGGTATATGCAGCTATCCCCATTGAAGTGCCGCAGGCCACAACAAGCAAAGAGCAGTACAGGACAATTTTCTTTACGCGGTGCAGCTTGTTTGCCCCGACGTTCTGGCCGATGAAGGCAAGCGAGGCGTGGTAGAAGGAGTTCATGGCGGTATAAAGGAATCCGTCGATGTTCTGAACAGCCGTGTTGCCGGCTACAATCGTTTTGCCGAAGCTGTTTACCGCTGACTGAATAACCACGTTCGAGAGCGAGAATATGCAGCCCTGAAGCCCGGCTGGTATGCCGATTTTTACAATTCTCAGGAGTTTATCCGGATGTATTTTCAGCAGCTTCGGGTCAAGGTGCAGAGCGCCATCATCGCGCAGCATGAAGCCGAGGATGAGTATCATCGAAAGCCATGTTGAAATGGCGGTTGCAATTCCTACACCGACGGCGCCCAGCCCGAACACGACCACCATCACGATGTTTAAAACCACGTTGAGCATACCTGAAATAGAGAGGAAAAGCAAAGGATGCGTGGTGTCGCCTGCAGAGCGCATCATTGAGGCGCAGTAGTTGTATACCATGCTCGCCGGAATTCCCAGCATGTATGCCTTCATGTAGGGCACCGCCTCGGCAAGCACACTCTCCTCGACACCGGTCAGGCGGAGCAGCTCCTCGGCGGTGAAGAATCCTAAAATTGAGACAACAACCCCCAAAATGGTGGCTGCGGGAATGGCAGTATGTAGGGTTTTCTTGACTTCGTCGTAATTTTTGGCTCCGATATTCTGCGCGACCAGCACCCCGGCACCGACAGACAGGCCCATGAAAAGGTTGATGATGAGGTTTATTAGGGCGCCGCAGGAGCCGACTGCGGCAAGGGAAGTTTCGCCGTCCTCGACAAAGCGTCCCACAACAATCATATCGGCAGCGTTGTAGAGCAGCTGGAGCGTTCCGGTCAGCATCAGAGGAATGGCATAGACCAGAATTCTGCCGAGCAGTGGCCCCTCGGTCATGTCAATTTTTCTGACGGAGGTTTTCAATTTATATACCCGATTCTGAAGTAATTGATCAGGCTGATTGTAGCATAAGCGTAAATCGGTGTCAATTGAATCCTGAAAAACCTCGGTTTTAAACAAAAAGAGTTACTTCATTTGATGTTATTATGTAATAAAAGATAATAGGTCGCCGGACCGAATGGGCGGAGTATTATACCGTAGGGGCGAGCTGTGACCACCCGCACATCCCTGCGATTCCTCCCGAAGTCAGCCTTCAGAATTGTAAAGTCAAGTGCAAGGATTTATGAAAAAAAGTTCCTTGAGCGGAGGGACGGGGGCAGCGCCCCCGCAAAAAACCACCGTGTGGGGTGGAATCCCACACGGTTTTTTATTTTCCGATTGCCGCGCCGATGAGGTGCGCCAGGTCTATATCACGGGCGGGTGCGATATACACCAGCGATTTTACATCTGCAAGCTTTTCCTTTAAAGTGGCTCCGAAGATACTGAAGGATTTTGAGATCTGTCCGCCGAGCAGCAGAGCCTCAATCCTGTATTCGTCGAGTATCGGCGCGATAATTTCTGCAAGCGAGACCGCCATGTCGCGGTGGACAGATATGGCAAGTTCGTCGCCGGCCTCGGCGCGCATGCATACCTCTTTTGCGTTTTTTGCCGGAGATTTGGCGAGGGCGTTATAAGCATTGACAATTCCGCGCCCCGAAATCACATCCTCGGCTATGCCGCCGCGGTAAGGCAGGGAGTAAATGCTGTAGAGTGGTCCTCCTGACTTGTTCTTGAGCACCTCCCCGTTTATCATAAGCGCGAAACCCAGCCCGGTGCCTATCATGACACCCGCAAAGCGGTCATATTCATCAAGCCCTACGGCAGCCCCCTGAATGAAGGCGGCTGAGTCGTGCATGAAGCGGACCGGCAGGTTGCCCAGAGGGGCACGTATGATAGGGATCAGGGATTTGTCTTTTATTGCCTGATATTTGTGGGTCATCAGGCTGACGCCGTTCTTATAATCGAAGGGGCCGGGCGTGTCAACACTGACCTCTGTGATGACAAGGCCGTTCACCATAGCAAAATCATGCACCCGGCTGAGCAGCGAAAAATAGGCCTGATGAATCTCCTCGAAGCTGCTGCTTGAGTTGACCGGTTGGCTGTCGAGCGAGCCGGATATCAGCATCGGCCCGTCAAAGAGGCCGCATTTTAGCGAAGTGCCGCCGATGTCGAGGGCAAGAATGCATTTCTTCATAAGTTTGTGCTGCCTTTTACCTTTATTTATCTTTTCAGCATGGTTTTGTGCATTACGATGCGGGTGTCGGGCTTGCCGTTTATCAGCTCATACTCGCCGGTCGCTGCCGGGACAACTATGACGTCAAGATAGTTCATGTCATATTTAAGCGACGGGTCGCGCTTTGAGCGCACGGTGACATGTTCGCCGTCAACCAGCGTGAGTACATGTAAGTCTCCGTTTGTGTTGTCGGTCATGTAATCGCCGAAACGGAGGTTCCTGAGCGAGAAGTAGAGCTGGTCACATTCGCCGACCACTATCTCGTCCCAGTCCTCGCCCGAGCGGAGGGTCCTGCGGCGGCCGTTGACCAGGTTGGCCTTCACATAATCCTCTCTCATCGCGCGGTTGAGATTGATTGAGCCATAGTAGGTGTGTATCGGCCGCGGCTTGCCGTCGAGGTCGGCGCGCAGGTAGTCGTACATCTTATAGGTGTAGGAGCCGACGGTCAGAGAGCCTATCTCAAGGATTAACTGGTTCTGTCCCGAGGCGTGTATGGTTCCGGCGGGTATCATCACCTGCGTGCCGGGCGTCGAGACGATGCTGTGGACATACTTCTTATAATCTACCGGCGTGTATTCGGTCTCACTCCTTTTTACGTCGGCGATGAACTGATCAATATCGGCGTCGTTGTAGAATCCGAGGTATGTGCGTGCGCCCTGACCGGTAACGACGATATAGTAGGATTCATCCTGCCGCCCGAGCTCGTTGTGCTTCGTCTTGAGATACTCCTCGCCGGGGTGAAGCTGGATTGACATGTTGCCGCTCGAATGGAAGGTATCGTCGTAATTAAAGCGTATGGGGAAGTAACCGCCGAACTCGCGCACGCAACGCTCGCCCATGAGCTTCTCACCATTTGAGGCGACAAGGGCGTAGAAGGGGAATTCAAACATCTTGCCGTCGATTTCTATAACCGTGCTGACCTCCATGGGAATGAGGTCGAAGACCCAGGCGCAGTTTTTCATGGTCTCGGGCAGATTGCGGTATTTCATCATGTAATAACCGCCCCAAACACCCTCAAGATACACCGGGCGCTGGCGCAGCGGGTAATCGAGTGCACGGTCAAGCAGGGCGTGCAGCACATCGCCCGGGAGCATCTGCATCTCATTTGGCTTGTCGGCGGCAATATAGTAATCGAGCTCTCGAGCGGCGAGCAGCTTGTTGCGCAGCGAGAAGCTGAGCTCAAAGTCGACGTAGTAGCAGCGGCGCATTGTCGCTTTGTAGGGCAGGTCTTCGTCCGAGCCGAAGTTCCGGTAGCCGCCGGCTTTTATGTTGAGTACCGCGCGCTTGGGAGTCACGTCGGCGTAAATCTTCACGGTCGCATAGGGGCGCAGCGAGTTGCAGAGTGCGCCGTTGCCGTAAAGCACGATAATACCCTTGTTATTTTCGAGCTTCTGCTTTAGCGCCGCGAGTTTGCTTTCGTCAAATATTCCTTCGTATCCTTTATCAAAAATTTTGCCGAACAACAGCACCGGGTCTTCTTCCCGGTTCTCGGGCAGGTATTCGGAAAGCAGCGCCTTGAGCTCGGCGGGAGCTTTGTAGATTGAAGCAACGTTGATCTGCTCGATGTCGCATCTGATAAGCGACATGATGCGGGCGAAGGGAGCAGTGGCGTAGCCGTCGATGGCGATGACCGCAGGCGCATTTGCGGTCAGCTTTGCAAATTCGGCGGCAATCTGGGTATTCCCGTAGGCGACTTTTGAGAGGTCAATGCCGTTGTTGGCAATGTGGTTGACGGCATTCGGGTCGTCGTAGGGAAAGGGATTGAACATGAAACTCATATGGCAAATCTCCTGTTATATGAAATCTTTTTATAATCAACGTGAGAACGGGGGCGTGGGGCTCTGCCCCATCTCTGCTATAGGATTCTAGTCAATCCTGACAAACTCAAACCCGCACATATTTGCCAGCGCTTCAAGCTCATCAAGGTGATTGCCCGGGGCAATCGCATGATGCTGAGTGACGCCGTTTGTGCAGATTTTTGAGAAAAGTTCTTCGGGGGTATATTTCTTATGTCTGAACTCGGCGTGCGAATAGCTTGCCAGATAGTGCCTGGTCGGCAGGCAGTCGACAACGCAGGCGACCATTTTCATCCTGCCGTCCTTTTCGGACATATGAAGCATGGTTTTCTCGCCCTCGGGGAATACATACCATGCAAAAGGCGCACCGGCATGCTTCCAGGGGCTCTTGGCAAAGCGCTCGTCGCGTGCGATTATGGTGTTCTCGGGCTTGCCGTGATAATTGTTCGGCCCGGCGTGCCCTCCTACAAAGAGCCCGCGCGCATGGTCGATATAGAAGGGCTCGATGAAGTTGGCAATCTCACCCGAGAGAATCTGCAGGATATATGTTGCAACCCCGCCTCCGATGTCGCCCTCGGGCACCGTCACCATGGTCTCTGCCGGATCGGTAGGCGTGAATCCCGGGCGAAGGCCGACGTTTTCAAAGAGTACAGTGTCAATGTCGTTGAGCACCAAGAGGTCGGTACCGGCCCGCTTGGCTATCCGCTCCATCGCATATGAAGCCTTGACAGATGCCTTAAACTTTACCGGGTCGACATTCGGAATTACCTTGTATTTTGATTTCAGGTTTGCAATTATGCCGTCTACAATTTTGTCGTCGGTTACCGCTATCTCGTTGACAAGCTCCATGACCGAGAGGAAATGCAGCTCGGGGCCGATTTTCATAAAGACGTTGTACGGGTCGACAAAGGTCGCCCACATAGCCTCGTTATATGAGGCGAGTAGCGAAATACGTGAAGCGCGCAGTATCGAGCGTACCTTTGCTGCATTGGCAAATATTTTTACCCGCTCGGCAACCTGGTCGAGTGTTCCGATGCAGATATCGCTCATTGGGCGGTTAAAGCGGCGGAAGGAGCCCGACGCCACCTGAAATCCGACCAGCGCGCCGGCTGAAAGGAAGTCGACAAACTGGTCCTCGTCGTTTGTATCGGTGATTGACAGCGAGTTGCGTACCACAGACGCCAGCATCAGCGGCATTTCGGGCAGCTCGCGCAGAAAGCGGATCCAGGCAAAGTCTTCGGCCCATGACAGGAATATGCCGACCGCGCAGTCGACTTTGTTGTTGTAAAAATTACGTGCCGCAGCCTCGGCTTCCTCGCGCTCGTACACAATGCCCGGACAGATGACATCCGAGAACTCCGAGAAGCGTTTTATATATCTGGTTGCCTCTGCTGTCTTTCTGACCTCATAGGTGTCTCTTGCTGTGCCGGCGCCCAAAGGCTTAAAACGCTTTGCGCCGATAAGAATCAGCCCGATTTTCGGTTTTCTTTTTAGATCCATTATTACAGCCTCCAATTTTGTTTTATTTTGCAAGTCAAAATAATTCTGTTTGCCCCCGGTCCTACCACTTTAGATTCAAGGTCTTGTTGTCGAGCAGTGCCTCGGCGGTCCGGTCAAGGCTGGGCTTGTATTTTTCAAAGTTTCTTGATACGACCAGCGAGTAGATGATATCAATCATGGTAAGCTGGCCGATTCTCGAGCTCATAGCCCCGCTGCGGATAAAGCCCTCGTCGGAAACCGTGTGCAAGCTCAGGTCGGTAAGCTTGGAAAGGGTATTCTCGCCTGATTTTGTGATACTGACCGTCGTCGCGCCTGTTATGCGGATTTTTTTTGCCAGCTCGATGATGTCGATGGTCTCGCCGGTGTATGAAATCAGAACCGCGGTATCTCCCCGGCGCAGGCTCAGCGCTGTGATGATTGAAAGCTGCGCGTCAAGCTGGCAGTACGAATTCTTGCCGAGCCGGAGAAATTTGTTCTGCGCGTCGAGCGCGATAAAACTCGAAAATCCGGCGCCGTAAAAGTCAACCCGCCGGGATTTTGCTATCACCTCGACTACCTTTTCGAGGGTTTCAAGGTCAATATTTGATATTGTGTTGCGTATGCTCGAAATTGCATTGTCGCCGATGCTTTTGATAATCGTTTCGGTTGGGTCGCCGGGGCGTATGTCGGAATAAGCAAGGTCGCGGTGCCGGCCGGTCATGATATCTGTGTGAAGCCGGGTGCGGAGTTCCTTAAATCCCCGGCAGCCCACCGCCTTGCAGAACCTGACCACGGTGGCCGTGCTTGTTCCGCTGGCTTTTGCAAGCTCGCCAATCGACATTGAGAGAGTTGCCTCGGGAGAGGCAAGTATGAACTCACCGACCGCCCGCTCGCCTCGCGGCAGCCGGTTAATGCTGTCTTTTATAAAAAGATAGCACTGTGTCACACTTTTTACCCCCAGTCGAGTCCTGCATTTATTTTACTATAAAATCAGCTTCAAGTCAACCCGGGTTTGATAAAAAGTTACGCAAAATATTATAGCGGAAGAAAATATTTTCGCTCTGTGTGCACTTTCTTGTATTGACCTTTATTGGTTTCTGTGATAAAATTGTTTTAAATTACATTTAGGGCGGAGGGAGAGAGGATGGAACGCTTAATTTTATGCGGGAACGTAGTTCCCAAGGACCCGAAGAATATAAAATTCTCAAGGCTCGGTATCGGCTTTGAGAAGCTCGACCGCCGCGTGTTCGACCCCGAAAAGGCTTATGACAAGCTGGCGAAAATCGGGGTCAAGTGGGTGCGTATTCAGTCGGGCTGGCAAAGGACCGAGTACGAACGGGGAAAATATGATTTTAGCTGGCTTGACACAATAGTCGACCGCCTGCGCACCGACGGGATGACTCCCTGGATTAATATTGTCTACGGCAACGCTCTGTACGACGAGCGCGCCGCGGATGTGTTCGGCGCGGTAGGCTGCCCGCCGATATTTTCAGAGGAGGCTCATTCTGCATGGCTGGCCTATGTCAGGGCGCTCACCGCGCATTTTCGCGGGCGGGTGGAGTATTACGAAATCTGGAACGAACCCGACGGTGCAAGCTGCTGGAAGCACGGGTCAAACCCGCACGAGTACGGAAAGTTTGCGCTTGAGACCGCGAGGGCGATAAAAGAAGGCGACCCCGGCGCAAAGGCGGTCGGCGGGGCGCTTTGTTATGCCAACATACATTTCCTTGAGACAGCGGCCGAGTCCGGGTTATTTGAGGAGATTGACGCCCTTTCATATCACTGCTACACTCCGTCTGATAAGGCCATGCACGACCAGTGTATGGCAATAACCGCGCTGGCAAGGTTGTATAAGCCTGGTATCGAGATTATTCAGGGAGAGTCGGGCACCCAGTCAAGAAGCGGGGGGAACGGGGCTCTCAAGCGCGGCGCATGGAGCGAGAGAAAACAGGCTAAATTCATGGCTCGGCATCTTATAACCGACCTGCTCTGCGGGGTGAAGTTCACGTCATACTTTTCCTGCATGGATATGATAGAAGCGCTGCGCGGCCTGAATTCCGACAAGTCAACATATCAGGATTATGGGTATTTCGGCGTCCTGTCGGCGCAGTTTGACGAGGACGGCTTTGCCATTGGTGAATACAAGCCCAAGCCGTCATACAGGACCCTGCAAACGCTCTCCGCGGTGTTTGCCGAAGAGTGGCAGGTCGTACCTCTGCCGGTTCTGCCGAGGCCCGGGAAATCCGAGAGGCTTTTCGGGAACGATGTAAACGACTTTGCGGTCCGCCCGGGCGGTTTTGAGCGGCCCGACGGCTCGCGGGCTTATGTATATTGGTATGCCGCCGACCTCATGACCACCGAGTATGAGGGCACTGTCACGCTGCATGTCGCGGGCATGCCGGGCAAGGTCAGATTAATTGATCTGCTCGACGGTAGCATTTACACGCTGCCCGACAGCATCTGCGAGAGGCTCGGGGGCAACCGGATGACCCTGCACAACCTGCCGATACGCGATTATCCGATGCTGCTCACCTTCGGGGATTTCTACCGCGAATAAACACAAAGCCAACTATAAGTAAAATAAAAAAAGGCAGAGCACAAAAGTGCCTGCCTTTTACTTTTTACGCAATACTACGCCAAAAGCTGACAAAAATCAGCCCCGCGGCATACTATTAATATTGAGCCGCGTTTTGCGGTGAGACCAAACACATAAAGACCGAGGAGAAAACTTATGAATTTTATGCAGTCAGACTACAGAACTCCGCGCGAGAGGGTGGGTGAAGCCCTGCTCAGGCGGGTTCTGGATGAAGATATGGACGGGCAGGGGAGTCACGGCGGATATGACAGGTCGGCACAGGACGACAGGGCCGAGCGCGAGGCAAGCTGCTGTGGCGGGAGGAAGTATTATACCGACGAGCCGAAGGATGCGGTAAAAAGGCAGACCTGGGGGCTTTCTGACTACCCGCTTGCGATGGTTTATGTCCCGCTTCAGGTGTGGCGCGGGCTGTACGACCCGGTGACCGGCCATGACCGCGGAACCATTTTCCGCGAGCTCGACAAGCCGCTTGAGGTCTATGGCGGGAGAGGAGGGTTTTGTCGTGGATAATTACAGCTGCGGAAAATACCGTACAAACTGTCATGAACTGAAGAAAAAGCTTGCGGCAATTGAGTTTGCCATAATTGAAACAGTGCTCTATCTTGATGCCTATCCCGACTCGGCCCCGGCGCTCGAGTATTATCACAAGCTCCGCGAGCAGCGCGAGATGCTGCTGCACGAATATGAGAGCAAATGCGGACCCATGACGATGTACGGCAACAAAAGCGGCAGCTCATGGCAGTGGATTTCAAAGCCCTGGCCGTGGGAATACGACGCTAATTGACCGTGAAAGAGAGGTTTTACTATGTGGATTTATGAGAAAAAGCTCCAGTATCCGGTAAAGATAAAGAACCCCAACCCGCAGCTTGCGACAATAATTATAACGCAGCTCGGCGGCCCGGACGGGGAGTTGGCTGCCTCAATGAGGTATCTCAACCAGAGATATTCGATGCCGTATAAGGAGGTCATAGGGATACTGACCGACATCGGCACCGAGGAGCTAGCGCACCTTGAAATGGTGGCGGCAATCATATATCAGCTGACCAGAAATCTCAGCGAGGAGCAGATTATGTCGAGCCCCTTTGCAAATTACTTTGTCGACCATACCACCGGCGTGTATACCCAATCGGCAGCAGGAGTGCCGTTTAGCGCCAAGTATTTTGCGGTCAAGGGCGACACCATAACCGACCTGAACGAGGATCTGGCAGCTGAGCAGAAGGCAAGGACGACATACGACAACATCCTGCGGCTGACCGATGACCCCGACGTACGTGAGCCGATAAAATTCCTCCGCGAACGGGAGGTTGTGCATTACCAGAGGTTTGGCGACGCCCTGCGGATTGTGCAGGATAAGCTCGACTCAAGAAACTTCTATGCCTGCAACCCGTCTTTTGACAAGAATTGCGGCAAGCGGTAGTGACAGGCGCAGCCGGCAGCCATGCTGCCGGAGCCCGGTATCTGCTGCAACCAGCCTGTTGACTGACTTAGTGCAGAGACATGGTGCTTTGTCCTGCATCCCGCTCAAGCCTTTTATTGAAAAAGGGGCTTGAGAACCTCAAAAACTAGATAGCAAGTAGAGCAGCGCGGGACTCAAATCCCGCGCTTTGCTGTAATCAGATTGGGTATCTAAAAGACACGTAAAAGGCGAGAAGGTACGTTAATATCCGCTTTAGGTGGCTGTGAAAATAA
Organism: Eubacteriales bacterium; assembly: GCA_050946195.1. Taxonomy (GTDB): domain Bacteria; phylum Bacillota; class Clostridia; order Oscillospirales; family CAG-272; genus UMGS1002. The sequence continues at coordinate 29,149 of JBMNUI010000010.1, read as the reverse complement.
CAAAGCGCATCATTTATCGCCTGATGCGCTTTGTTTTCATGATTGTAGTCTTGCATCATCGTCGGGTGCATAAAGATTTATAAAAACAACTGTGGATGGCGGGCAGGGGGCGTGCTTGTGAAAAAAATCATGGTGGTGTTCGGCACAAGGCCGGAGGCAATAAAAATGTGTCCGCTTGTGGTTGAACTAAAATCGAGGAGAAACTTTGATACTGTCGTCTGCGTGACCGGCCAGCACCGGGAGATGCTAAGTCAGGTACTTGATGTCTTCGGAGTGGTTCCCGACCATGATCTTGCGGTCATGCGTGACGGGCAGACGCTCTTTGAGCTTACAAAAAATATTCTTGACCGTATGAAGGGGTTGCTTGAGGTGGAAAGACCCGATCTGGTGCTGGTGCAGGGCGACACCACGACGGCTTTTGCCGCGGCGCTGGCCTGTTTTTATCTGAATATTCCGGTAGGGCATGTCGAAGCCGGACTGCGCACATACAACATCCACGCCCCGTATCCCGAGGAATTCAACAGGCAGGCGGTGGGCATCATATCCCGGTATCATTTCGCGCCGACCGAAAGGTGCAGAGAAAACCTCATACGCGAGGGGAAGCCCGAGAGCTCGATATTCGTGACCGGTAACACGGTAATTGACGCTATGAGGACCACAGTCCGCCCGGAATATCGGCATCCCGAGCTTGACTGGGCATCAGACAGCCGGCTTATAATCCTCACGGCGCACCGGCGCGAGAATTTCGGTGAGCCGATGCGGCGCATCTTCCGGGCAGTCAGACGGATACTGAATGAGTATAAGGATGTCAAGGTCATATATCCGGTTCATTTGAATCCCGAGGTCCGCCGGGTGGCGGAGGAGCTATCGGGCTGCGAGAGGTTACATATGATCGAGCCGCTTGATGTGCTGGATTTTCATAACTTCATGGCGCGCTGTTATATGATAATGACCGACAGCGGCGGAGTGCAGGAGGAGGCGCCGGCGCTGGGGAAGCCGGTGCTGGTCATGCGACAGACCACCGAGCGCCCCGAAGGAGCGGAGGCGGGGGTGCTGAGGCTTGTCGGCACAGATACCAAGACGATATTCAAGAATGCCGCCGGGCTGCTCGAGAGCCAGGAGGAATATGAACAGATGGCTCGTGCCTGCAGCCTGTACGGAGACGGGTTTGCCAGCAGGAGGATAGCGGATATTTTAGAGATGCAATGATTTTTTACATATTTGTTCGGAGCATTTTTTACGCCGCAGGAGAACTCCTGGCGGCTTACATCAAAAAAATAATTTAACATTAATATTGACACAAACAGTATTGTGTGTTAATGTTAGATAGTAAAACTAATTACTTGTTTCGGGAGAAAGGCTGCGTATGGACGAATTCGAAAAGTGTCTGAACGATATTCTCGTCGATACGTTCAACCATATTTTAAAGTACGAGGAGACCTCCCTGAAAACTATTACCGACATGCCGGTGACCCTCGCCGAGGCTCATATGATTGAGGCAATCTCAAAAAGGGGAGGCCAGTCTACGGTGAGCGAGATTGCAAGCGACCTCAACATCAAGCCCCCAACCGCGACGGTGGCGGTGAAAAAGCTTGAGAAAAAGGGCCTTGTCGTCAAGATGCCCTTCTCGAAGGACGGCAGGCGGTTTATCATATCGCTGACCAAAAAAGGCGAGAAGGTAAACCGGGCACACAGCATATTTCACCGTAGGATGATTCGTGGCATCAGCCGGGGGTTTACCGATGCCGAGAAAAATATACTTCTTTCGGCTGCACAAAAGCTTGGCGATTTTTTCCGGAAAAAAGTTAAAGCTTAATTTGTTGTATCTTTTTTTGCCCGGCCGGTATAAACATATAAGAAGAAACAGGCGGCCGGTCTGTCCGGCGTATGAAAAACCCGCCGACCGGCGATCAAAGGAGCTATGGGTCTGAAAATTTTATCTACCGGCAGGGCGCTGCCGAAAATTGTTATATCAAACCACCGGCTCTCGGCCATGATGGATACCAGCGACGAATGGATTGTAGCCCGTACCGGAATCAGGTGCCGGCATATTGCATCGGGAGACGAGGACCTCACGTCACTTGCGGTCAAAGCCGCAAGGACGGCGTTAGATAAGGCGGCACTGGATGTGTCGGGCATTGATATGATTATCTGCGCGACCATGAGCGGGGATTATGTCTTCCCGTCGCTCGCCTGCTGTGTTGCCGAGGCACTCGGCGCACTTCGCCCGGCCTTTGACATAAACGCCGCCTGCTCGGGGTTTGTCTATGCGCTTGAGGTCGCAAATCAATTCATTTCAACCGGCCGGGCGAAAAACATACTGATTGTCTGTGCCGAGATGATGTCAAGGCTCTGCGACTGGACCGACCGGTCTACCTGCGTGCTCTTCGGCGACGGAGCGGCGGCCTGCGTGGTTGGCGAGGGTGACGCGATAAAATACCTGAATCTGACCTCGGACGGGCATACCCGGCTGCTGTATCAGGATGCAGGCAGCGGCAACAGCCCTTTTTGTCCCAAAAAGGAACCGGGGTTTCTGAAAATGTCGGGGCAGGATGTCTTTAAGTTTGCGGTCTCAAAAATCGGGCAGGAGACCGACCGGGCACTCAGAACCCTTGGCCTCTCCCCCGACGATATTGATTTATACATCCTGCACCAGGCCAACAAAAGGATAATCGACTCGGCAAGAACCCGCTTAAACCAGCCCGAGGAGAAATTTCCGGTAAATATCGACCGATATGGCAATACTTCCGCGGCGACCATCCCTATTTTACTTGATGAATTGCTTGAGGCCGGCAGGATAAAGAAGGGTACGAAGCTCCTGATATCTGCCTTCGGCGCCGGCATGACCACGGGCACCTGCGTGATGATATGGGAATAATCCCTTTCATATATTACATTTCATATATTACATTTAATTCGGAGGCTTAAAATGCTTGACAAAATTGCAAAGGTAATCAGAGACTACAAAGAGGACCCGGATAATATTGTCATTACCGAAGAGACTACATTTACCGAGCTTGAGCTCGACTCGCTCGCTACGGTTGAGCTGATTATGAACCTTGAAGATGAGCTGGGGATCACAATCGAGCTTGACCAGGGCATCAAAACCGTGGGCGATCTGATAAGGCTGCTGGAGAAACAAAAATGATACACTCACGGCTCTCGGAACTTTTGGGCATAAAATACCCGGTTTTTCAGGGCGGGATGGCCTGGATATCCGACGCAAATCTTGCCGCGGCGGTGTCAAATGCCGGGGGACTGGGCATTATTGCCGCAGGGAATATGCCCGGCGATTATGTGCGCGGCCAGATAAGGCGGGCAAGGGAGCTTACCGATATGCCCTTCGGCGTGAATGCCATGCTTTTAAGTCCGCATGCCGAGGAGGTGGCCTGTGTTGTAGCAGAGGAGCGGGTGCCGGTGGTGACTACCGGTGCCGGCCTTCCTACGGCATATATGAAGCGCTGGCTTGAGGCGGGAATCAAGGTCATTCCGGTGGTTCCCTCAACCGGTGTGGCCAAAATGGTTGAGCGGGCAGGCGCGGCCGCGGTCATCGCCGAGGGCGGCGAGAGCGGCGGACATGTGGGCGATCTCACCACAATGGCGCTGGTGCCGCAGGTAGCCGATGCGGTTAAAATCCCGGTTATCGCGGCCGGGGGAATCGGCGACGGGCGGGGGGTCGCGGCCGCCTTTATGCTCGGCGCCGTCGGCGTGCAGGTCGGCACCAGATTTCTTGTCGCAAAGGAATGCGGCGTACATCAGAATTATAAAGACAAGATTCTCAAGGCAAAGGACATCGACACTATTGTCACCGGCAGGCGGCTCGGACACCCGGTCCGCGCGCTTAAAACCCACTTCACACGGGAGTTTTACTCAAAGGAATATGACAGCAGCATATCAAACGAGGAGCTTGAAGCCCTCGGCGTGGGCGCGCTCCGGCTGGCTGCAGTTGAGGGCGACGAGAAACGCGGCAGCTTCCTCTCCGGACAGATTGCAGGGCTTGTCAGGCGCGAGCAGAGTGCGCGTGAGATTATCGAGGAGATGATGACCGAGGTCGAGGAACTACTCCGCGGGGCAGCAAGATGGGTAAAATAGCATTCGTGTTTGCCGGGCAGGGGGCGCAGTATGCCGGAATGGGCCGGAACCTGTATGAAAAATACTCCGCTGTCCGGCCGGTTTTTGACTTGCTCGGCGAGCGGCTGAAAAATCTGGCCTTTTTTGGCCCGGCAGATGAGCTGAACCTTACCGAAAACACGCAGCCCTGCCTTTTTGCGGTGGATTTGGCCTGTGCGGCGCTGCTCAACGAAGAGGGCATATATGCCGACGCGCTTGCCGGTTTTTCGCTCGGCGAGATTCCGGCAGTCTGCCATGCCGGGATTCTGGGGTTGCGGGAGGCTTTTGATTTTGTACGCTACCGCGCGAGAGCAATGCAGGCTGCCGCGGCCGAAAATCCGGGTGCCATGCTTGCGGTGCTGAAACTTCCGGCAGAGAAGGTTGAGGAGATATGCGCTCGAATTGACGGGGCATATCCGGTCAACTACAACTGCCCCGGGCAGACAGTGGTGGCCTGCGCCGAGAGGTGTGTAACCTCACTCAGCACAGCGGTACAAAATTACGGGGGAAGGGGAGTCAGGCTGCCGGTAAGCGGCCCCTTCCACAGCCCCTGCATGTCGGGCGCAAGCGAAAAAATCAGGGTCTACTTAAAAGATAAGAACCCGGGCAAAATGAGGATTCCGGTTTACTCCAACGTCACGGCGCAGGTTTATGACGACAAACCGTGGGAATTGCTCTCGCGGCAGGTATCGAGCCCGGTTTTGTGGCAGAGGACCATTGAGAACATGATTTCCGACGGTGTCGACACCTTTGTAGAGGTGGGGCCGGGCAGGGTGCTGTCAGGTCTTATAAGCCGGATAAACCCGGACGTGCTGGTTCTAAACGTGTGCGACGCCGGGTCACTTGAAAGTATAATCGGGGCACTCAAATCCCGGGGAAAAAGCTAAGCGGAGGTATAACGGTGAACAGAGTTGCGGTTGTTACCGGCGGGGCCGGAGGTGTCGGCAGGGCGATAGCCCTGCGGCTGGCGCAGGACAATGTCAATATCGCGATAGTAGACCTGTCGCCGGGAGTTGACGAGTTATGTTCCGAGCTACACCGATTCGGGGTGAAGGCCGGAGCTTATCGGTGCGACGTGTCGGACTTTGAAGAGGTGAGAGTGGTCTGTGAGAAGATTGTCGCCGACTTCGGGGGAGTCGATATTCTCATCAACAACGCGGGGATTACCAAAGACAACCTGCTGCTTAGAATGACCGAGGCCGATTTCGACCGAGTAATCGACGTGAACCTAAAGGGAGTATTCAACTTTACAAAGCAGCTTGCAAAGGTACTGATGCGCTCGAAGTCGGGCCGGATAATCAATATTTCGTCTGTCAGCGGCATCATGGGAAACACCGGTCAGGCAAATTACTCGGCCTCAAAGGCCGGCATAATCGGGTTTACCAAAACGGTAGCCCGCGAGTTTGCGCCCCGGGGCGTGACCTGTAACGCAATAGCGCCCGGCTTTATAGACACCGAAATGACGGCGGGGTTGCCCGAGCAGGTCAAGACCTCTTTGCTTGGCACAATACCACTCGGGCGCATGGGAAAGCCCGAGGAGGTCGCCGAGCTTGTGGCCTTTTTGGCATCCGGGCGGGCGGGTTATATTACCGGTGAGGTCATAAGGATTGACGGCGGGCTGGCCATGTAGTGGCTAGTAGCTAGTTGCTAGGAGTTAGTAGATGCGGAATTTAGGAATGAAAAGAGTTGTGGTGACCGGGTTGGGGTGTATCACGCCGGTGGGGAATGATGTAAAGTCCTTCTGGCAGAGCATTATCGAAGGCAGGCACGGTTTTGCAAAAATTACAAAATTCGACGCCGGCTCAATGAAAGTGAAAATCGCCGCCGAGGTGAAGAATTTCGACCCCGGGATGTATATTGACAAGAACGAAATCAGAAAAACCGACATTTTCGCCCAATACGCGATGGCGGCCGCCGCGCAGGCAATCGAGGACAGCGGCCTTGACGGACAGGTTGAGCCCGGGCGGCTGGGGGTTTATATCGGCTCGGGTATCGGCGGGATAGCCACCTTCATTCTGGAGCATCAGAAGATGATTGAAAGAGGCCCGACCCGGGTTTCGCCTTATTTTGTGCCCATGATGATCTCAAACATGGCTTCGGCGCTGGTGGCAATCAGATACGGCGCCACAGGGCCGAATCTACCGGTGGTGTCTGCCTGCGCTACCGGCACACATGCGATTGGCGAAGCCTTCCGGGCTGTAAGACATGGCTATGCTGACGCGATAATTGCCGGGGGGACCGAGGCGCCGATAAACCGGATTGCAATTGCCGGATTTACCAACTGCATGGCGCTCTCGACCAGCGAGGACCCTGACAGTTGTTCAATTCCTTTCGACAGGCGGCGGTGTGGTTTTGTGATGGGAGAAGGCGCGGGGGTCATAATCCTTGAGGAATACGAACACGCAAAGGCCAGAGGTGCAAAAATCTACTGCGAGCTTTGCGGGTACGGCAACACCTGCGACGCATACCACATTACCGCGCCGGCCCCCGATGCTTCGGGAAGTGCCAGGGCAATTGAGCTGGCCTTCCTTGACTCGGGGATTGTGCCCGACGAGAGGCTCTATATCAACGCCCACGGTACCTCAACCCCGCTCAATGACAGGATTGAAACCGAGGCGATAAAAAAAATGCTCGGTAAGCTGGCCTACAGTATCCCGGTGAGTTCCACCAAATCGGCGACCGGACACATGCTGGGCGCGGCGGGCGGCATCGAGGCCATAGCCGCGATTATGGCGATAAAAACCGGCATAGTCCCGCCGACGATAGGTTACCGCGAGCCCGCCCCTGAATGTGACCTTGACTATGTCCCGAATAAGGCGAGGCGCTGCAACATCGACAAGGCGCTCTCGCTTTCGCTGGGATTCGGGGGGCACAACGCGGCCATATTGTTCAGAAAAGTTGAGGAGACCGGCAATGACGATTGACGACATCAGGCAGCTGGCCGAAATTCTAAAGGTTTACGAGCTCTCAAAGCTCGATTTCAGGTCGGGCGAGGGCAGTATTTTGCTTGAGAGGGCCACAGCAGGAGCCAAGGTTTCTGCCCCGGTACCTTTGTCCAAGGCCGAGGTGCCCGAGAGGGCGGAGCAGGCAATAGATTTCAACAAGATAACCGAGGTGCGCTCGCCGATTGTCGGGGTGTTTTACGCGGCGCCTGCCCCCGGAGCCGAGCCGTATGTCAAAGTCGGCAGCCGGGTGAAAAAGGGCGACGTGCTCTGTATTGTCGAGGCGATGAAGCTGATGAACGAAATTCTGGCCGAGTGCGATGGCGAAATCGTGGACATCTGCGTCCAAAACGGCGAGATAGTCGAATACGGGCAGGTGCTCTTTAAAATCTACTGAGGGCAGGGATATGGACAGGGAAGAAATAAAAAAGATTCTCCCGCACAGGGAGCCGATGCTGCTCATAGATGAGGCCGACATGGTCGGCGGGGTTGCGGTCGGGAAATACACCGTCCGGGGAGACGAATTTTTTCTCATGGGGCATTTTCCCGGAAGCCCGGTGGTGCCCGGGGTGATTCTCTGCGAGATGATGGCGCAGTCCTCCTGCCTCTTGGTGCAGGAGCGCGGCAATTATACCCCGTATTATGTTGGTCTGAATAACGTGAAGTTCAGGAATAAGGTTCTGCCGGGCGACACGATTGAGTTTAAGTGCGAGCTGATAAGAAAAATCGGCGCCTTTTATTTTATCAGGAGTACGGGGTCTGTTGGCGGGAAGCCGGTGGTGTCCGGCGAGCTGTCATTTGCGGTTGTTGCGGGTGATTGAAGTGGGCATGTTTTCAAAAATATTGGTCGCAAACCGGGGTGAGATTGCCGTGCGGATAATCCGCGCCTGCAAGGAAATGGGAATTACCTCGGTGGCGGTGTTTTCCGAGGCCGATAAGGACGCTCTGTATGTCAGTCTTGCCGACGAGAGCTACTGCATCGGTCGGCCTGCGCCCCGCGACAGCTACCTCAACATGTCGGCCATAATAACTCTGGCGCAGGCCACAAAATGCGAGGCTATACATCCCGGGTATGGTTTCTTGGCCGAAAATTATCAGTTTGCCCGTCTGTGCGAGGAGAACGGGATTGTCTTTATCGGCCCGCCGGCAGAGGTCATCAGAGAAATGGGAGACAAGGCCGCAGCGCGCAGGACCATGCAGGCCGCCGGTATCCCGGTCATTCCGGGCAGCGACGCCACCAATGATATAAATGAAGTGCGCTGCAAGGCCGAGAGTGTCGGCTACCCGCTGCTCATCAAAGCCTCTACAGGCGGGGGTGGACGGGGTATCAGGCTTGTGCACAGCTCCGGGGATTTTGAACATCAATATACCACAGCGGCCGCCGAGGCACAGAATGCCTTCGGCGACGGTTCGGTCTACCTTGAGAAATTCTTAAACCCGGTAAAACATGTTGAGGTGCAGATACTTGCCGACAACCACGGCAATATTGTGTGCCTCGGCGAGCGCGACTGCTCGGTGCAGCGCAAAAACCAGAAAATGATTGAGGAGAGCCCGGCAAACATCCCGGGAGAGGTAAGACAGCGCATGGCCGAGGCTTCGGTTACGGCGGCAAAGGCCGCGGGATACCGCGGTGCCGGGACAATAGAGTATCTTTACGACGGAGCCGGGAATTTTTATTTTCTCGAGATGAACACAAGGCTGCAGGTCGAGCACCCGGTGACCGAGATGGTCACCGGCGTGGACCTTGTCAAATGGCAGATAAGAATCGCGGCCGGCAACCCGCTGGATTTTTCTCAGGATGAAATTGCCCCCGTCGGTCATTCGATAGAATGCCGGATAAACGCCGAGAATCCCAAGGAGAGTTTCAGGCCGTCCTGCGGGAGGATTGAAATGCTCCATGTGCCCGGCGGGCCGTGGGTGAGGTTTGATACCGCGATATATCAGGGCTACACGATACCGCCCTTTTATGATTCGATGATAGGCAAGCTGATTGTCCACGCGAAAACGCGCGACGAGGCAATCCGGAAAATGAAGGCCGCGCTCTGCGAGCTTGTCATCGAGGGTATCGAGCACAACGCCGATTATTTGCTCGAAATCCTGTCGTCAGAGGAATTTGAAAGTGCTGTGTACACCACCGATTTCATTGACAGACTTCTTGGCAAGGGAGGGTCCGGATGAAATTCAAAAAACCTTCAAATACGCTTGAGGGGCAGGCCAGAAAGCCGGCAGATGAAACTGCCTGGGACAGTGATTTTTACCCCTGCCCGGGTTGCAGGAGGAATATACCCAAAAGCGAGCTGCGCAAAACTCTCAATGTCTGTCCGCTCTGCTCGCATCACTTAAAGCTTAGCGCCCGGCGGCGGATAGCTATTATCAGCGACCCCGGCAGCTTTACCGAGACAGACCGGGAGATGACTTCCGAGAATGTGCTGCAGTTTCCGGAATATGACGAAAAGCTTGCAAAGGCCCGGCTCGAGAGCTCTGAGAACGAGGCGGTTATCACCGGGTTTTGTGAGATTGGCGGGCTTAGGACCGCAGTATTTGCCATGGAGCCGCGCTTTATGATGGGAAGCATGGGCAGGGCCGTAGGCGAGAAGATTACCCGGCTTTTTGAGGCGGCGACGGCTGCGCGCCTGCCGGTGGTCGGTTTTACAGTCTCGGGGGGAGCCCGGATGCAGGAGGGGATTCTTTCGCTCATGCAGATGGCCAAGACCAGCGGGGCAGTAGGGCGGCACAGCAAGGGCGGCAACCTCTTTTTGTGTGTCCTGACCGACCCTACGACCGGCGGGGTGACCGCAAGCTTTGCCATGCAGGGCGACATTATTATTGCCGAGCCCGGTGCGCTTATTTGCTTTACCGGTCCCCGGGTTATCGAGCAGACAATCAGAAAAAAGCTGCCCGAGGGCTTTCAGAAGGCCGAGTTCCAGCTTGAAAAGGGTTTCCTTGACGACATTGTCGACCGCAGGGAACAGCGGGATTACATCATTAAAATACTCAAAATGCACGCAAAGGGCGGGGTGGCGGTATGACGGCATATGAAAAGGTTGTCGCCGCAAGAGCCAAGGGCAGGTTCACCTCGCTGGATTATATAAATTCGATATTCACCGACTTTATAGAGATGCACGGCGACCGGCGGTTTGCCGACGACCCGGCAATTATCGCCGGCCTCGCCTGGCTTGAGAATACCTGTGTTACGGTAATCGGGATTGAAAAAGGGAAGGACATCAGGGAGAGGGCGCGGCGGAACTTCGGCTCGGCCCACCCCGAAGGATACCGCAAAGCGCTGCGTCAAATGAAACTTGCTGAAAAATTCGGGCGCCCGGTCATATGCTTTGTTGACACCTCCGGCGCGTTTTGCGGGATAGGCGCCGAGGAGCGGGGTCAGGGGCAGGCAATTGCCGAGAATCTCATGGAAATGATGGCGCTGAGGATCCCGATTATCTCGGTGCTGGTCGGCGAGGGCGGCAGCGGCGGGGCGCTTGCGCTGGCGGTGGCAAACGAGGTCTGGATGCTTGAGAATGCGGTTTATTCGGTTATCTCGCCCGAGGGCTGCGCGAGCATCCTCTGGAAGGACGGCAACCGGGTCAAGGAGGCCTGCGAGTGCTTAAAGCTCACCGCCGGCCACCTGTTGGAACTCGGGGTAATCGAAAAAATCATACCCGAGGACGCCGGGCTGTTTGAGAATTTAAAGCGGGAGCTTGTCGCAGCGATTGCAAGATATGCTGGCAAAACGGGTGAGGAGATAGCTAAGGAGAGGTATATGCGCTTCAGAAGGATAGGTGATTTGAAATGATCAGGCTGGTAACAGATTCGACCGTGTACTTAAGACGGGACGAGGCCGGCGAACTCGGGGTCAGGATTGTACCGATAGGCTATTCAATGGGCGGCTGTTTGTACTCGGAATACTATTCTGATGACGACAATTTTGAGGAGCACTTGGCTTCGGGCGGCAGGATTTCTACCTCGCAGCCCGCGCTGGGAGTGTTTTTGGATGTTTTCCGCGAGGAAATGATGCGGGGCGACGAGGTGCTCTGCATAACCCTGTCCTCAAGGCTGAGCGGGATTTACAACTCGGCGGTAAAAGCCGCAGGTCGGTTGAGCGGGGTGCAGGTCTTTGACAGCCGGCTGACCGCCGGCGGGCTTTATCTTCTGGTCCGACGGGCAAGAGAGTTGATTGACGAGGGCCGGAAAATCGACGAAATTCTCGGCGAGCTTGAGAGGCTTCGCGGGGAGATAACCGTTTATTTTTCGGTCGGCGATATGGCGCCGCTGAGAGAGAGCGGCAGGGTCGGCTTTGTGAGGATGAGCGTCAACACTATGCTCAACCTAAAACCGGTGTTGCTGCTCAAAGACGGGGCGGTCTTTCAGGATTCGGTGGCGCGCGGGACAAAGGAGGCAATAAGAATCCTTGCCGGCAAAATCCCCGAAGGAGCGCGCGGAGTTATCATAAACTATATCGGCAACAGGCGGGCGGCGAGCAGCCTTTACAACGTCATAAAGCAAAAACACCCCGATGTTGACATCCGGCTGAGCAGGCTCGGCCCGGTGCTCAGCGCGCATCTCGGCAAAGAGGTGCTTGCGGTTAGTTATTATTAGATATTAGACATTGGATATTAGTGGGACGGAGCGAAAAATACGGGTGTAACAAAGGTCACCGACCGGCATGATAACATATGAAGAAATTTTGTTTTGACTCTGTTGATTCTACAAACGAGGAAGCCCGGCGGATTATCAACCGCGGGGAATGTAGCTGCTTTTATGTGATTGCGGCAAGCCAGACCGCGGGGCGGGGACAGTTCGGGCGGGAGTTTTACTCGCCGCCCGGCGGGCTTTATATGAGTGTGTGCATGAAGCTTGACAAAAGACCTGATTCCGCCTGCCTCACGCAGGCGGCTGCGGTTGCGGTCTGCGAGAGCGTGGAGGGGCTGTACGGCTTGGGGCTGAAAATCAAGCCGGTCAACGATATTATCTACAAATCAAAAAAGGCCGGCGGGATTCTGGTCGAGACTGCCGCAGGATATTCGGGCGGGGAGTATTATGCTATTTTTGGTATAGGTCTCAACCTCCGCGAGCCGCCGGGCGGCTTTCCGGTTTACCTCTCGGGTATCGCCGGACACATTTTTGAGCATGAGGTGGACAGCGACGCGCTGGCTGAGAAAATTGCCCGGGCTGTTTTTGAATATTCAAAAAATTCCGGTTCGTCGGTTATTATTGAAAAATACATTGAGCTGCTGGTGGGGCATGAGGGGAGAAACTAAAAATCTGATAGTCGCCGCGACCTTCACGGCGGCAATATGTGTCGGGGCGTGGGTGAAAATCCCCTTTCTTTTTGTACCGGTGACGCTGCAGGTCTTTTTTGTCAACACGGCAATTCTGGCCCAGAAGACCGGATATGCAACACTCTCGGTAGCGGCGTATATATTCCTCGGGCTGTCGGGTCTGCCGGTTTTCGCGGGCGGGGGCGGTCCGGGATATATCCTGCATCCCACCTTCGGGTATTTGGCCGGTTTTCTGCTTGCCGCCATGTCATCGGCCTTTATCGACAGAAAGCGAATATACCTGCAGAGCCTTGTGAATGAGGTGATAATCTACCTCTGCGGAGTGCCGTATTTTTACCTGATATCAAATTTTTATCTTCACGCCGGTGTCCCGGTTACCAAAGTTATTGTCTGGTGTTTTCTTGTCTTTATTCCGGGAGATTTGGTGAGCGTTATCCTTTCGTGTGAGCTTGTGAAAATCCTTGTCCGCCGGCGGGGTCTGCAGATTTAAGTGGCTGCAGGAAGCGGACGGGTGTGCGTGGAACTCGCGTTCCGAGTTGGAGGCCCCGCTACCGCATATAAAAAACGCTCCCGAGTGGGAGCGTTTTTTGAAATCACTTTTTATTCCTGAAGCAGTCGCTACAGTAAACCGGACGGTCTGTCTTCGGTTCGAAAGGAACCTTACAAGGCATGCCGCACTCGGCGCATACCGCGTCATACATCTGGCGTGCACCGCCCTGATTGCCCTTGCGAGCCATACGGCAGGCTTTGCAGCGCTGCGGCTCGTTTGTAAAGTTCTTTTCGGCGTAAAACTCCTGCTCGCTGGCAGTAAAAGTGAACTCTTGCCCGCATTCCTTGCAGACTAAAACTTTGTCCTTGTACATATTTTTCCCCTTAAAAAATTGTGCGGGGCTGTTGCGCACCCGCACAGTAATGTCATTGTACATTATGTTTTTTGGTTTGTCAAGTACTTTAGGAAAAGTTTTATCGACATCAAATAATATAATTCTGCAGCGCCCGGTAGGCAGACCTGGCAAAGCTGTCCGAGGAGCCCCAGTCAAATCGGAAGAATACGCCCTGACTTCCGCCCCCGCTTACACAATGAACCCTGGTGCGGCCCTCGAAGTTGTCTATGATGACGGTCATGGTCAGGCGGTTTGAGACGCGGTAGAAATACTTTTCAAAAACCATCACGCGGCAGATGACACCACTTGTGTGTTGCAGGACATAATCGTCTATCAGCTCGCCGGATATGCTGCGCCCGACGATGTAGTTGCTGACAATATTTGCGGCGGTTGCCGGGTCGACCGATACATAAATCGTATAGCTTCCCATATTCGCTCCTTAGGTGGTTGTTTATATCCGGCGGCCTGTCATGCCGACCTATCTTGGCCGGCGGAAGATGCCGGCAAGATAGACCGCGATATCGTCAGCCGTCCGGGCATCAACATTTTTTACTTACAGGATTACCTTTTTGACAAGCCTGCGGATTTTGGCTTTGAGCGGCGCATAATGACCTCGTTCGGCTTTGTCCGGCCGGTATCGGGTGTGGACCAATGCGGGCAGGGCGGATTTAAAGTCTGATGATAACATCGTCCCCATTTTTGCTGTGAACCTCGACCAGATTCCAACCCGGGTGTTTCTGCTTGTATCTCATAATGATCCGGCACAGCTGGCGTAGCTGCTTTGCTGTGATGTTGCAGTCGAGGGCGCCTTTTTCGCGCAGGTACTTGTTGATAATGCCGGCGGTGAAGGCCGCAACCAGCGGGTTGAAAATCAGGGTTGAAGGAAAGAAAACTGTAATCTCACGCTCGCTCTTTTCCTTTACCGAAATCTTCATATTTTATCACTCAACTGATATGTCCACGATGTCGCCGTCTGCGCTCTCGACCTCGATTAACTTGCCGTATGCGCCGCGCTCGACAAGCTCGAGAATTTTTTTGATATCAATATTCTTCAGAGCGTCATTGCCGGATACCTGCGGCATCTGCATTCCGAGTTCAAGCCCGGCCTTCACCAAGGCCATCGGCAGGTTTACCCTGACCTTGTCGCCCTCACCCGAGTTTACGATAATCCGCAGAGTCATCTCGTCAATGCTTTTACGCTTTTCTTCGGGGAGCACCCGGGTTTCGGGCTCGGTTTTCTCGGTCAGCAGCGTGTCGATGCTGACCCCGAGGATTTCGGCAAGCTTTGGGAGCAGCATGATGTCGGGGCAGCAGACATCATTCTCCCATTTTGATACGGCCTGCGGGGATACGTTGAGCCGTTCGGCCAGCTCTTCCTGTGTAATACCTTTTGCGCGGCGGTCTTCCGAAATTCTTGCGCCAAGTGTTTTGTTCATGAATTGCCTCTCCTTTTTGTTTTGATGAGATGATTTTAAGGCAGAACCCGGGATTTGTGAAGCAATCATTGGTTGAAAATGACAGGTATTACACAACCGGCGGTAGAAAAATCACTCAACCGGCGGTTGAGTTGGCCGAGTACACCCATATTATAAGCATTTTGGCGGCATAAGTCAACATCAAAAGCAAAGAGGCCGTGAAAAAACCAAGCCGCAAAGCAGGCGCGTCGGTAAAAATTGCCGGCATAAAGGCACCAGGGAGCGCTGATTTAACATGGATATAACAAAGAACATGTATAATCTTTTACATAAGGCTGATATAATAGCCGTTATACCAATAGGACAGAGGAATTTTACATAAAAAATGAATGTCGAAAGTATAACTATTATACTATCTTTACTAGGCGGTGTCGCTCTTTTTCTTTTCGGCATGCAGCAGATGAGCAGCGGGCTGAACAAGGTTGCGGGCAGCAAGATGGAGGTTATACTCTATAAGCTGACCGGCAACAGAATTAAGGGATTTTTGCTGGGAGCCGGCACTACTACGGTTATTCATTCGTCATCCGCCACCTCGGTGATGGTGGTGAGCTTTGTAAACTCAGGTGTGATGAAGGTCAGACAAGGGATAAGCGTCGTTATGGGCGCAATCTTCGGAAACGCTGTCGCCAACTGGATACTCGTCCTCTCGGCTATCGAGGGAGAGGGCGCCGGCTGGGTGTCTCTTATCTCAACCTCTACGCTGACCGCAATTGTTGCGGTGATAGGCATAATACTCCGAATATTCTGCCGCAGTCAGACCAAAAAACAAATCGGTGGCATACTGCTCGGGTTCTCAATACTGATGTTTGGTCTGAGCGCCATGAGCGGTGCTGTGGCGCCGCTGAGAGAGAACGAGGCCTTTATCAACTTTTTAACAACCTTTTCAAACCCGGTGCTCGGCATTCTGGCCGGCTGCCTTTTCACCTGCGTGATACAGAGCGCATCGGCTGCTATCGGCATCCTTCAGACGCTGGCGGTAACCGGCTTGCTGACCTTCTCTATGGCATACCCGCTGCTCCTGGGTATTTCGATAGGTGCCGCCATTCCGGTGCTTATTTCGGCTATCGGCACGAGTGTCAACGGCAAGCGAACTGCCTTTGTCTACCTTTTTATTGAAGTAGTAGGTGTTCTGATTTACGGGCCGCTCTTCTACATAGTAAACGCATTTGTTCATTTCCCGTTTATGAACTCGATGATGACCGCCGTCAGCCTCGCGGTGCTCAACACGGTGACCCGCTTTGCTACCGTGGCGATACAGCTTCCCTTTATTTCGCTGCATGAGAGGCTTCTCTGTCGGATATTCAAGGACAAGGAAGCCGACAAAGAGACCGCCGAGCTCGCGTTTCTTGAGAACAGATTGCTCGACCATCCCGGTGTTGCGATCAATCAGTGCCGCACGGCGCTTGCCGCCATGGCCGGAAAAGCACACGAAAATGTCCTGCGCTCCTGGGAGCTGATTAATAACTACAGCGAGGAGAATTATCAGACCATTCAGAAGAAAGAGGCCACCGTCGACAAGTTCTTTATCAAGCTCGGCGATTATCTGGTCAAGCTTGCCGCGCGCGACCTGTCCGAGGAGCAGGGCAACGAGGTGTCAAAGTACATTCTGATTATCGGTGAACTGGAGAGAATCGGCGACCGGGCGGTTGTATTCTCCAGAATCGCCAAGAAGATAAACAATAACAGGCTGACCTTCCCGGCCGACGCTACGGCTGAGCTGGAGGTACTGCAGCGCGCAGTTGATGAAATCATCTCGATTTCAATTGCAGCTTTCACGCAGGGCGACCAGCAGGCGGCATACCGCGTCGGGCCGCTGAAGGAACTGATAGGCGGGCTGTGCAGCGAGATAAAGATGCGGCAGATCCTGCGCATGCAGGGGCAGAATTGCAGCATAAACAACATCACCGCCTTCAATGACCTGCTCACCAATTACGAGCGCACCACCGACCTTTGCCAAAATATCGCGCTCGGGCTTATCCATTCGAATACCGCGGTCTTCGATACCGACGAGTATCTGAGCAGCGTGCAGGATATCAAGTCTTTCGGTGCGCAGCGCTTTTATGATGAATACAAGAGCAAGTATGCTCTGAGCAATCCGGTTACCGAGACCCAGAAAGCATAAGAAGACCCGCCGCGCACAGCGCGGCGGGTTTTTGGCCTTCGGCATTATCACCTTACGGGGAAAACCGGTGACCTCCGCTTATTTTCCTTTTATTATCCAGATGACTTAACATTGCCTCGCTGCTAAATTTGTTTAGCCGGCAGAAATACTCAAAAAACTCCCGGCAGAGCTGTTTTTTCGGCCCGTGCAGGGTACAGTAAATGTCAAGCAGCAGGTTTGCGGTCTTCCAGTTTGAGACATACCGGAACTCCCTTGAGCCCCAGTGTGGCCGTTTGCCAAGCGGCGTAGGCTCGAAGTGTTGCCAGAACAAAAAGCGGCCTTTTGTTTCAGCCGGGAGTTCAAGCCGGTACTCCGGATGTGCAGGGATAATCCCGTCGGTGCACTCGGCACCGACAAAATCATCGCTCACCATAAACAGCCCCCAGATATACCTCTTTTCCTCAGGGTTGTTTTTGTCAAGATAAGTGAGGATGCAGGCGGTATTCGGGTATATTTCGGAAGCGATCCGGGGCTTGCCGTAATTGCTCCCCGACAGGTATGTACCTGTTGTGACAGCCCAGTCACGCAGCACCTTTTGCCTGTCGTTATGGATGAAGCTGAAGGCGGCCTGCGAGTTGTCGCTTATCGGGAGCTTTGCGTGCAGTCTTCGCTTCTCGAGCTCCTGCTGTTCCGCCTCGCGCAAAAGCTCGATTTCCCGGTTGTACTTATCAAGGAGCCTGTCGACATAAGCTTTGCATTTTTTATCGACAAGGCAGAGGTGTTCACTAAAGGCATCCGGGAAGGCGAATTTTTTCAGCTCCCCGCTGAACTCGACAAAAACTACCCGGTCCTGTATTCCGGTTATGGTGCCCTCGCCTAAAATTTTGTGCCGTACGGTTTTATTGATCAGTTCCATTTTTCCTCCTTATCAAAAAGAAGAGCCTTCATATCAGTGCCGCGCCCGGCAAGAATACAAAAAAGCCCTTCTTTTTAAAAGACGGTTCTTTTTATTCTGATTTGATGGGTTACGCCTGTAAAAGAAAGGGCTTTCCATATCAGTGCCTTCCGGCAAAAATATCAAAAGCCCTTCTAATTCAAGACGGTTCTTCGTGATATTTTGTTTGGCCCGGCAGATTCCTGCCGGCAATTATATTATAACATATTAAAATTCTTTGTCAACCCATTTTGAGATTTATTTAACAGCCGCTCCCAGCTCTGCTTTCAATGCTTGACACAAGGGAGATTTTGGAGTATTATGTAACCATGTAGCCAACGCGCTGCAAATTATATTGCTGTATGCGCAGGAGGCAGTAATGAAAATTGCCGCAGTAAGCGACCACTTCATGGAAGAGTCGTTTTACCGAAAATGCTTTTCGGCCTACTCAGAGCTTGAAGTGACCAAAATTCCGTATTTCGGGGCAAGAACCCGCCGGGGAATGCGGGCTATTGCCGATAAGATAGAGAAGGGCGGGCCGTATGCCGTGCCGCTGCCTGATGAAATATACGAGGCTGTTACCGACGCCGATTTGCTGATGGTGCACCTCTGCCCGGTCACCCGACAGGTGCTCGATGCCGCGCCAAAGCTTAAATACATACTAACAAACCGCGGGGGGCTTGAAAATATCGATCTGGTCGCCGCCGGGGAGCGCGGCATCCCGGTGCTCTACAACCCCGCCCACAACTCAAACGCGGTGGCCGAGCTCACAATTTGCCTCATGATTGCCGAGACCCGCAATGTCGCAAGGTCACACCATGCCTTAAAAAACGGCATCTGGAGAGAGGAATATCCGAACTTCGGCCGGGTTTATGAGCTGAGGAACAAGACTGTAGGGCTTGTCGGCTTCGGCAATATCGGCCGGCGGGTCGCCGAGAAGCTTCAGCCCTTTCATGTGCGGATTCTGGCGACCGACCCGAATGTATATCCCGACGACGAGGATCTTGTCCGCTTTCATGTCGGGCTGACAGATCTGCATACCCTGATGAGAGAGTCGGACATCGTGTCGCTTCACGCCCGCACCGAGGACAGAAACGTGATAATCGGCAGGAAAGAATTTGACCTGATGAAGCCGACCGCCACCTTTATAAACACTGCGCGCGCATATATGGTCGATTATGATTACCTTGCAGAAATCCTCAAGGAAAACCGCATCTCGGGCGCCGCGCTTGAGGTTTTCCCCGAGGAGCCGCTGCCACCCGACAGTCCTTTTATGGCGCTCGACAATGTTACCCTGACCAACCACCGCGGGGGAGATACCGTCAACTGCTATTCCGACAGCCCCGCCGATTTACTTGACGCGCTTTTTGCCTACATAATAGAGGGCAGACGCCCGAGATACACAAAAGACTAATATTTTAAGCACGTCCCCCTGAAAATCTATATAAACAGGAGATGGCCATGGAAAATATCCGCGTGATGAGCTACAACATCTGGGGCAACTGCCCGAAGGGCACAACGATTTCAAACCGCGACGACAATGCGGCGGCGATCATCCTCCGCTACCTGCCCGACAGCGCGGGGCTGCAGGAGTGTTCCCCGAAAATCCGGGCCGAGGAGGTCAACATATTCGCGCTGCTGGCAGACGAATATGAGGAGGTCCCGGTAATACCGACCAACGAAAAGAAAAACAACTACACCCCGATACTCTACCGGAAGAGCCGCCTTGAGCTGATTGACTGCGGCTGGCATTGTTTCGTTGGGCTCAACGACTCGGGCTCAAAGTCAATCACCTGGGCCTGCTATGCGATAAAAGGCTCTCATGCCAGGTTTCTGCATTTCAACACGCACTTCTACTGGACCGGAGACGACCCCGGGCGCGCCGCCAGAATCACCAACACCGGCGAGCTTTTGGCACTTATGCTTGAGGTGACCGCAAAATACCCGCTGCCGGCAGTCTTTACCGGGGATTTCAACTGCCGCTCGGATGAGCCGCCTATTGATGTACTTAGAAAATTCGGGCTTGTCGAGGCGAGATATGCCGCCCCCGAGAGCTCGCCCTGGCGCTCGCACCATGCCTATCCGAAATATGACCCCGGGCGGGGAGTATTCGGGGAAGGTA
This sequence comes from Eubacteriales bacterium, assembly GCA_050946195.1. Lineage (GTDB taxonomy): Bacteria > Bacillota > Clostridia > Oscillospirales > CAG-272 > UMGS1002. The sequence continues at coordinate 9,302 of JBMNUI010000010.1, read as the reverse complement.
CCTGCCCGACGAAAGAACCCGAGCGGAGTATCGACCATATCCTCTCACGCGGAGAAATCAGCCCGCGGCGCTTTGTCACGGTCATAGACCAGGAGGCGCTCGATTCAAGCGACCACTGCCCGCTCTACTGCGATTTTGAACTGAATATCGTCGGGCAATCAACCGTAAGCCAAGGATAAAAGCCGTGTGCCGCGTGTACACGGCTTTTTCAGCGCTGCGGTCAGCAGAACGCCGGTCCGGCCGGGAGTTTTTGCGGGTATCTGATATTTTTTGCGACGGCCGCGGCTGCTTTTCCCATGCTCATGTGCTATACTTATTGGGAATTAACGCCAAAAAAAAGAGGGGGCGGAGCCCCCTCAAGAAAAGCGGGGCACAGCCCCGCGCACAAAATCCGGGGTCCCTCAATGGGGCTCCCGGATTTTGTGTCGTTGGAGTATTCGACTACAGCTTCATGTCGCCGGGTTTTATCCACTTGATTTTGCGAAGCGGGATTGCAAAAAGAACCGACAGGACGGCCGGAAGGATAAAGCAGATAAGCACAAGCCCCACCCAGTCGATAAGACCGACCCCGCCGGGATATAGCCCGCCGTACCAGCCGAGGATAACACCGACAGGGCCGAGCAGGCCGCAGGTCCCCATACCTGAGTTTATCGGCTCGCCGTACATGCACAGGTGAAAAACGCAGGTGGCAAGCGGTCCGGTGACAGCCGAGGCAAGCGTGGGCGGTATCCAGATCCTCGGGTTTTTGACTATGTTCGGCATCTGCAGCATACTGGTGCCCAGCCCCTGGGAGAGCAGGCCACCCCAGCCGTTCTCGCCGAAGCTCATGACGGCGAACCCCACCATCTGGGCGCAGCAGCCGGCAACCGCTGCGCCTCCGGCCAGCGCCAGTCCGGGGTCGCCGTTAATGCCCGAGAGCGCAAGCGAGGCGCAGATCGCCGCGCTGCTTATCGGCAGGGTGAGCGCCATGCCGATGACGACAGATACAATCACGCCCATCAAAAAGGGCTGAAGCTCCATTGTAAGCGAGATAAGGTCGCCGACATAGTCTACCGCTCTCCCGATATAGGGCGCGATAAGTATCGAGAGCCCGCCGCCGACAAGGATTGTCACAAGCGGGGTGACCAGGATGTCGAGCTTGGTTTTCTTTGATACCAGCATGCCGATCTCGGCTGCCGCAATTGCAATGAAGAGCACCGCGAGCGGGCCGCCGGCCCCGCCCTTTGAATTTGCTGCCCAACCCACGGCGGCGCAGGAATAGATGACAAGCGGGTGTGCCTTGAGAGAATAGGCAATTGCCGCAGCCATCGCCGGCCCGGCCACCGATTTGGCAAAACTGCCGATCTCGGCAAAGAATGAAAGCCCGGGGATAAGGCCGATAGCCGACAGTATGGCGCCGATGAGCAGCGAGGCGAAAAGCCCCTGAGCCATGGCCCCCATGGCGTCAATGAAGTAACGCTTAAGAAGGGTCTTGAGCATAACAATCTCCCTGAAAATTATTGTCAACATTATACCATCTGACCCACTCAATTACAAGAGGCAGTCGTTATGAGAGGATATAAATTTTGCCGGCTGCACGGCACTGGATATGTAAAATTTCCCGAAAAATCCGTTCTGCTATTGAAATTTACTCGATTTAGGATATACTATTAGGAGAATTCAAACTTGTGAGGACAATATGGACAATAAACTAAAAAAGCTTAATAATTTTAAAGGTGTCCGGGGTCCGGTGCTTGTTGTGGTCATGGACGGCGTGGGGGTTGCACCGCCCTCGCCCGGCAACGCGGTGACCGAAGCCTACACACCGACGCTCGACCGGCTGATGGCCACCTACCCGATAGTGCAGCTTAAAGCGCACGGAACGGCGGTCGGCCTGCCGACAGACGATGACATGGGCAACTCCGAGGTCGGGCACAACGCCCTTGGAGCCGGGCAGGTCTACGCGCAGGGCGCAAAGCTGGTCAACCAGTCGATTGAAACCGGCAGAATGTACACGTCAGACACATGGCGCGAGCTTGTCAGCTACGTCAAGCAAAACAACGGCACGCTGCACTTTATCGGCCTTCTGTCCGACGGAAATGTGCACTCGCACATAGACCATCTGAAGGCAATGGTAAAGCAGGCCAAGGCCGAAGGCGTGCGGCGGGTCAGGGTTCATGCCCTGCTTGACGGCCGGGATGTCGGCGAGACCTCGGCGCTTGAATATATCGAGCCTTTTGAGGAATTCATCGCCGGGCTGCGCTCGGATGATTTTGACGTCATGATAGCCTCAGGCGGTGGCCGTATGAAGGTCACCATGGATAGGTACGAGGCCGACTGGAGCATCGTGGAGCGGGGCTGGCGCACCCATGTGCTCGGCGAGGCCAGGCAGTTTGCATCGGCGGCCGAGGCGGTGAAAACCTATCGCGAGGAGCTTGGTGTGATAGACCAGTTCCTGCCGCCCTTTGTCATAGCCAGGGACGGCAGGCCGGTCGGCCCGATAAACGACGGCGACAGCGTGATTCTCTTCAACTTCCGCGGCGACCGCGCCATTGAGATATCAAAGGCCTTTGAATACGACAACTTAGACAAGTTCGACCGCGTGCGCCGTCCCAAGGTGCTCTACGCCGGCATGCTTGAGTATGACGCCGATCTGCATATCCCGTCAAGATACCTTGTCAGCCCGCCAGAGATAGTCAACACCATGGGGGAGTATCTTGTCAACACAGGCATCACCCAGCTTGCCATATCCGAGACCCAGAAATACGGGCACGTCACCTACTTCTGGAACGGGAACCGGTCGGGCAAATTCTCGGACGAGCTTGAGACATATATTGAAATTCCCTCCGACCGCGTGCCCTTTGAGCAGCGTCCCTGGATGAAGTGCGCCGAGATAACCGACAGGCTAATTGAGTGCATAGAGTCCGGAAAGTATCGTTTTCTCCGCGTGAACTACCCCAACGGCGACATGGTGGGACATACCGGCAGCCTTGCGGCGGCGCGCTGCGCGATGGAGGCGCTTGACCTGCAGCTGGGGCGCCTGCTTGCGGCGGTCGATAATGCCGGCGGTGCGGCGATAATCACCGCCGACCACGGCAACGCCGACGAGATGTATGAGATAGACTCAAAAACCGGACAGCCGAAGAAGGACAAGAACGGGCACTTCATCGCAAAAACCAGCCATACCTTAAATCCGGTGCCCTGCATCATTTATGATAACTTCACTGCCGGCGCGTATAAAGTCAAGGCCGGGCGGAAGTTCGGGCTGTCAAATGTAGCCGCCACGGCCGTGAATCTCATGGGCTATAAGGTGCCTGAGGTTTGGGACGAGTCGATAATTGAGGTGGATTGAATGATTTTCATGGGGGAACCCGGCGGGTTCCCCCGGATTTTGTTTACCGGTGTGCTAAAGGCAGACGGCGCGGGGTGTGGGGTCAGCGCGCATTTAATTAGCGTTTAGGGTTGAAAGCTTTAGGGATTCTCAAGACCCTTTTCTCAAAAAGGGTCTTGAGCGGGGGTTTGGGGCGGAGCCCCCAAAGAAAACCGGGTCAGGGGCATTTTTGTTGCAAACAGGCCGGTTTTATAGTATAATTGATTGGTATAATCAATCGCGGAAGGCAGGTTGCAGCCGGGAATGGACGAGCTTGGAAGACGTTATCTCGCTGCGAAGCGGCGGATTTTTGATAAATACTATTCTGATCTGAACTCCGAGCAGCGGCGGGCGGTTTTCACAATCAACAAGCCGCTGCTTATTCTGGCAGGCGCCGGCAGCGGCAAGACGACCGTGCTGGTGCGCCGGATTGCCTACATCATACGCTATGGCAACGCATATATGAGCGACAAAATTCCGGAGGACCTCACCGAGGCGCGCGTTTTGCAGCTTGAGGCGGCGGCCTTACTGCCGAGAGAGCAGCTCGCCGATATCCTGCCGGAATTTATTGAGTCGCCCTGCCCGCCTTACCGGATACTTGCGATTACCTTTACCAACAAGGCCGCAAACGAGATAAAGAGCCGGCTTGCGGCAGAGCTCGGCAACGAGTATGCAAACGACATCTGGGCGGGGACATTTCATTCAATCTGCATGAGAATCCTCCGCACATACCCCGAGGAGGCGGGACTTGCGCCGGGATTTTCGATTTATGATACCGAGGATACAAAGCGCGCGGTGGTCGCCGCAATGAAGCGCCTCAATATCGACGAGAAGACCCTGCCGGTCGGGAATGTTATGAACGAGATAAACCGCGCAAAGGACAAGCTGATAGAGCCGAAGGACTTTGCCGACGAGGGAAGCTTCTACAAAAAACAGGTAGGACGCATATACACCGAATACCAAAGCCTGCTTGCCGCAGCCAACGCGCTTGACTTCGACGACATAATACTCAGGACGGTACAACTCCTGCAGAGCAACGAGGAAGTGAGGCGGAGGTACCAGTCGCGCTTTCTTTATGTGAGCGTGGACGAATATCAGGACACAAACGAGGCGCAGTTTGTGCTCACAAAGTTGCTCTCGGGCGGGCACCGCAATATTATGGTGGTCGGGGACGACGACCAGAGCATCTACCGTTTCCGGGGAGCGACGATTGCCAATATCCTCGGCTTTGACCGGCACTACCCCGACGCCGAGGTTATAAAACTTGAGCAAAACTACCGCTCAGCCGGGAACATTCTCGGCGCGGCAAATGGCATCATCTCGAACAACCGCACGCGGCGGGGAAAAGCGCTCTGGACCGACAAGCCTGCCGGCGAGCTGGTATCGGTGTACGAGCTGGCAAATGAAAATGACGAGGCAAGATTCATCGTTGAGACGATAAGCCGGCAGGTCCACCTGCTGGGGCGGCAATTCCGCGATTTTGCGGTGCTCTACCGTATGAACGCCCAGTCGCGTGTGATTGAGGAAACCTTCGCAAAGGCCGGCCTGCCCTACCGGACGATAGGGTCAATCAGGTTTTTTGACAGAAAGGAAATCCGCGATATTGTCGCTTACCTCAATGTTTTGATAAACCGAAACGACTCGGAGAGGCTGAAGCGCATAATCAACGAGCCGAAGCGCAAGATAGGCGAGCGGACTGTTGAGGAAATCGAGCGGCTGGCGCGGGCAGAGGGCTGCGGCATGTTCGATATAATTGAAAATGCCTCAAGGTATATTGAACTCTCGCGCGCCGCCACACAGCTGGGTGAGTTTGCAAACCTGATAAACCGGCTGACCGAGTCGGCCAAAACCCTTCAGGTCGCCGACCTTATTAAGGAAGTGGTCGATGCAAGCGGGTACCGGGCAATGCTGATTGCCGCAGGAGACGAAGGCAAAGAGCGGCTTGAGAACATCGAAGAGCTGATTTCGGGTGCAATTGATTACCAGAATAAAAACGAGGACGCCACCCTTGCAGGATACCTTGAGGAGATAGCGCTGGTCTCGGACATCGACAAATACGACGAGACCGCCGACGCGGTGGTGCTGATGACCGTCCACAGCGCCAAGGGGCTTGAGTTCCCGGTGGTTTTTCTGGCCGGAATGGAGGAGGGAATTTTCCCGGGCATGCAGGCGATAAATGGCGGGGAAGCTGAGATCGAGGAGGAACGGCGGCTTGCCTATGTCGCCGTGACAAGAGCCAAGGAAAAGCTGTTTATACTGCATGCAACCGTCCGCAAACTTTTTGGGGGTACCAAACACAACCCGCCCTCAAGGTATGTTGACGAGATACCGCCGCAGTACATCGAGTTCATAAATACAAAAAAAGGTCCGGCAAGAAGGCCGGGCGGCAGGGTTTATTATTCGGAGACATCATTCTGCGCAAGGGCAAATGATATCACCATCAACAAACCGCTGGTGAAGCGGCAGAATCCGGCTTACCTCGGCGGCATTTCGGAGGGCGACAGGGTACGGCACCGTGTTTTCGGAGAGGGAGAGGTGTTGGCGGTCCGGAAAATGGGGGCGGATGTGCTGTATGAGGTTGCCTTCGACCGCGTCGGGACGAAGAAGATAATGGCGTCATATGCCAAGCTTGAGAAGATAGAATAAAATGTTCATTTCTTTTTACGCACAAAGAAATGAACCAAAGAAAAGCGCTCAGGGGGAAACCTTAGGCTTCCCCCTGAAAACCCCCTTCCCCTGCCGCCGCGCGCACAGTGCGGCGGATTATAAAGGTCTTGCCATAAAGTCACCGGCAAGCCGGCTCAGAGGGCTGAGTTATTCACCGGTTTGCCGAAGTCGAGTGGTCTCCAATGGAGGCATCTGGTCAACCTGCTACATGAGGTTTACCGGTAATCGCAGGACATAGTGCACTGATACCCAAAACGGGCGCTCAGCCCCTCTGCGCCGCTTCGCTCGGCGCGCCGGGGCTTCGCGCTACTTCCCCATGTTAGTCAGCAGGCTGCGGGCAGAATGGTGCGGGATACGGGGTTTCGCGTTCGGGGTGTGGGGCAGCGCCCCACAAGCAAAGTGCTCCGTCGCTAACCAAACACCGTCTCGATAACGCGCTGCGAGCAGACCGGCGAGTAGAGCCAGCGGTCGATATGTTTTATGCGGCTGGTATCAATGAAGTATTCGGGCTGTGAGGGCGGGACCCGGCCTTTGTGTGTGTCTATCAATACAAGCTTGACTTTCATCCGCTCGGGGATAATGCTTTTTATGTAAACCGCCGCCCACTGGCCGGGTGCGACCGGGCAATGGAGCGTGCTGGCCTCGCGGAGCTCGGCGAGGCCGGCAAGGTTCGGTGTGAGCTCGACGAAAATGCCGTACTGCTCGATGCTGCGGATTATCCCCGCCACGGTTTGTCCCGGAGCAAACCGCGCGGCGTTTTCCTCCCATGTGCCGAGCAGTTCGCGGTGGGTGACGTATATTCTGCCGGTGTCGTAGTCGATGCTTTTGACCACAGTCATGATATTCATTCCGCACAAAAGGCGGTCGGAGGGGTGGGATATCCGCGATACCGAAATACAGTCGACCGACAACAGTGACGGAATGCCGCAGCCGATATCCACAAAAGCGCCGAAGTTCTCAAGATGCGTGACCTTTGCCGGGATAATGTCACCGGGCACCAGGTTGAGCAGATAATTGTCGTAGCATTCGTTCTGCGCGGCACGTCTTGAAAGAATTGCGCGGATTTTCCCGCCATGGCTCTCAAATCCCTTGATCTTAAAACAGACCGGCTTTCCCACCCGTGTGATAATTGCGATATCCTTAATTCCCGAGCCGTCCCGGTTTGCGGCGACCTCGTCGCGCCGGATTATGCCTTCGATTTGGCCGAGGCTGACGTGCAGGTCATACCTGCTGTCGCAGAGCATGGCCATACCCTCAAGGATTATGTCGTGCTGCATTGCGTATTCAAGCCCCGAGAACGAGGAGATCAGCTCGGCGTTTTTCTTTGTATCAATTAAATATCCTTCGGGTTTGTATGTTTTCTGCATTGTTCCGGCTCCTTTGTTTTTCTTTTACTAAATGATATTTTTCCCGGCCGGAATTTATGACTGTATGTCCGGAACGAAGCCTTTATAACCGTGTACGGCGCACGAGAAAACAGTGCAATTAACCGAGATTAGTCGAGCTTATACGAGCATAATACCCGCTAAATTAAAAATATCCGGATTTTTTATAAAAAACCCTTGACAGGTCTTTTTTTGCATGGTATAATTGGCAGGCTTATGAGCAACACCAAGTGAAAAAATCAAGGAGACAAGCGAAATGTCCACATACATGGCTAAACCCGGGACCATTGAGCGCAAGTGGTATGTCATCGACGCAGCCGGAAAGCCTCTGGGCAAAACCGCCGCCGCGGCAGCCAGCATACTCCGCGGCAAGCACCGTGCCACCTTTACACCCCATGTAGACTGCGGCGATTTTGTGATTATCATCAACGCAAAGGAAGCAGTGCTTACCGGCAGGAAGCTCGAGCAGAAATACTACCGGCGCCACTCGGGCTACATCGGCGGGCTCAAGGAGATTCAGTACAAGCAGCTTATGAAAACCCGCCCCGAGCTGGCAATGGAAAAGGCGGTTTGGGGAATGCTGCCCAAGAACAGCATCGGCAGAAAGGCAATACTCAGGCTCAAGGTTTATGCCGGTGACACCCACAAGCAGGCCGCGCAGAAGCCTGTACCCTACGAGGTTTAACAGGAAAGGATGGCAGATACAATGGCAGTTGATTATACAAGCGCAAAGCCTTACTTCTACGGGACCGGAAGAAGAAAGAAGTCGGTTGCCCGCGTCCGCATCTATCCGGGCAGCGGAAACATCACCATAAACGGTCGCGACATAGACGATTATTTCGGGCTTGAAACCTTAAAGCTGATAGTAAACCAGCCTTTCGGCGTGACGGGCACGGTCGGAAAGTTTGATGTTGTTGCCCGTGTTACCGGCGGCGGCATTTCGGGTCAGGCCGGCGCGATTCGTCACGGCATCGCCCGCGCTCTCGTCTTGGTTGATGAGAGCTACAAGTCGCTTCTGAAGTCGGCGGGCTTCCTCACACGCGACCCTCGCATGAAGGAAAGAAAGAAATACGGACTCAAGGCCGCACGCCGTGCACCGCAGTTCTCAAAGAGATAAGCGGAAAACCCTGTCAAGCCCCTGTAACCTTGTTACGGGGCTTTGTTCATGGCGGCTGTGCGCCAATTCGGTACTCACATAAGCATAGGTTTCTCCCGGAAAACGCACCGTTATTTGGAACTGTGATTGACTTGGGTGTGCTTATGTGATAATATAAGTGTAAGAAACGGAGGGATGGCGATTATGGCCGACAAGCAGGACGGGCGCAGGCTGGTTGAGGGCAAGTACCTAATGTATAAAAACAGGCCGCTTGTGCGGGAAGGGAACACCATCTGTTACGGCGATATGAACGAGAAATGTATTCTCATTCTTGAGATAATATCCTACAAGAAGGTCGACGGGCATGAGGTTCCCGATGTTATACTGATACAGATAATCGATTCCAAAGACCCGACAATAATAATCAAGCAGGGCACTAAGGAAGGGCTGTACGACGCCTTTTCGATGGGGGTTGTGTGGCTTGAAATGGCGCTAAAGCAGGCAGACTGACACTATTTGCGCCGATTTGATATAAAACTATTGACATATAATTATATGTTGTGGTATAATGTACTGCCGCTTAATGCAGGCTGAAAGTGCGTATGCCGCCTGCCTTAGCGAGACTGTTTTGAAAGAGAGGTGCTTTTCGTGCTGGCGTTTGCGGTTATTGAGACCGGCGGAAAGCAGTACAAGGTTAAAGAGGGCGACGTTATCTTTGTCGAGAAGCTTGACGCCGCCGAGGGCGAGACGGTTACATTTGATAAGGTTCTGGCTGTCTCGGACGGCGAAACCCTTGAGGTCGGCA
>JBMNUI010000009.1:0-46722 GCA_050946195.1 Eubacteriales bacterium | reverse complement strand
CTTCCCGGGAGTGCTGTTGACCCGATAGCGCGCCCTGTGAAGCTCGAGCACGTTTTTGACAATTGACAGGCCAATGCCGGTTCCGACGGCAGCGCGGCGGTGTACCTTGTCTACCTTGTAATACCTATCCCAGATATGCGGCAGATGCTCGGGGGGTATCCCCTCGCCGGTATCTATCACCGAAATTCTGACCACCTTCTCACCCACGCTCTGCACCACCCGCACCAGCTTTTCCTCGCCCGAGTAGTTTATCGCATTGTTGATGAGGTTATATAGAACCTGCAGAATCATATTGCGGTCGGCCTCGACATAAACCTCGCGGTCAGACCAGAAGTTTATCCTGTAGCCGGTCGTCTGAGCGAGCTTTTCATACCTCTGCATGGTATCCCGGACGGTGTCCGTCAGGTTAAAACGCGAGATTTTGAGCTGCCCGGCGCCGGCCTGAAGTCTTGATAAGTCAAGCAGGTCGCTGACAAGCTGGTTGAGCCTGTCGGCCTCATCAATTATTGCCTGAATATTCTCGGGGGTATTCTCGCCGGGTAGATCACGTATAAGCTCGCCGTAGCCGGTAATCATGGTCAGCGGCGTGCGCAGGTCATGCGAGATGTTAGCAATAAGCTCCTTCTGCAGCCTGTCGTTCTTTGAGAGCTCGCGCGCAGCGTAGTTTAATGTGTCGGCAAGCTCGCGGGTTTCGCGGAAGCCCTCGCCCGAGAAGTTGACGTCATAATTGCCCAACGCCAGCTGCTTTGCCGCGCTGTTCATCCGCTCGATTGGCCTTGATATGTTCCGCGATATTATCAGCGCCAAAAAGAGCGACCCTACAATAAGCGCCACGGCTATCCAGATATACTGCATTGACATCGTGCTGACCACGGCGCCCATCGGGGTCATCTCGACGTTGAGCATAATCGCGTATGTTCCGCCATCAGTGCCCTTTACCAGTCTTATGAGCATTGTGCTCTCGATGTCGGCATCGTTATCTGCGTAGTGATCTCTTTGCGGGAGGAAAAAGAAACGCGGGTAGTACAGCCCGGCCGCTGCCAGCTCGCCCTTGGTCCGCTTCTCGATGTACTCGCCACCCTGCTCCTTTGCATTATTATAGAGCTCGGTTACGTATTTCTCGGTTATGTTTGAGAGCACGCTGTTTCCCGAGACATCCACCGTAACCAGCTCGACTGCGTTCATACCCTCGATATGCAGCACCTTGACGCAAATGCCGTAGTCCACTGCATTCTGATATGCTACTGTGTGGAGGGAACTTTTCCCGATATGCTCCTCAATCGTGTCTGCCGCCCGGATGAGCTCCCGGCGTTTTATGCTTTCATAAAACTTGTCGAGCAGCTTGACCTGAAAGAGCCAGACCACCGCGATCACAAACACGATAAAAAGTGCGAGGTATAAAAACAGCTCCCACCTGATACTCATATCGCGCGGCCGCCGCGCTCCCCCTGCCTTCTTCAACCCAAACGCCTCCCGGGACGGTCAGTTTTCTTCGAATCTATAGCCTACTCCCCTGAGCGTCACTATGTATTTTGCATACCTGCCGAGGCTTTTGCGGAGCAGCTTTATATGAGTGTCGAGCGTGCGGGCGTCGCCGTAGAAGTCGTAGCCCCAGACCTTGTTTATCAGCTTTTCGCGCGAGAGCGCGATATTGCGGTTTTTCAGCATATAGAAAAACAGGTCATATTCCTTGGGCGACATATCCACCCGCTTGCCGTCGACACAAACAAGCCGCGCGGTAAGATCTGCCTTGAGCCCGCCGCCGTCAAGCTCGATAACCTCGTTTTTGCGCTCGCCCTGCCGGCCATATTCTCCCCGCGTGCGCCTCATGACCGCATTGATTCTCAGCATCAGCTCCTTCGGCGAGAAGGGCTTGACCACATAGTCGTCGATGCCGAGCTCAAAGCCGTTGATTTTATCGTATTCCTCGCCCCGCGCCGAGAGCATGATTATCGGGGTATCGGATGTCTTTCGGATTTCGCGGCAGGCCGAAAAGCCGTCAAGCTCGGGCATCATGATGTCCATGATTATAATGTCGTATTTCGTACGCCTGCACTTGTTGATGGCGTCCATTCCGTCTGTAGCCTCGTCGACGGTATGACCCTCAAATTCGGCGTATTTTCTTATAATTGTGCGGATTTTCGCCTCGTCGTCTACCACAAGAATGTTGTACATGCCGTCTCCCCCTTTCTGTTAGGGTCAGTTATATTATATCTCAGTCCAAAGCATTTTTCAACAAGCAATTATCCGCACTGCCCGACCCCGGATTTTTTCTCCTTGCTTTTATGCCGCCGGAGCAGCATATACTCCGGCGGCTTTTTTACTGTGATTTGTCTTTCTGTACTTCGGGGGGAACATATTCGCGGAGCGTGAGCTTGACATCAAGCTGCCGGCCCTGTCTTGAGACCCTGATAGTTATCGTCTCGCCGACCGAGCAGCCGCTTAAAATATTCTTTATTTCGGCTATGGTCGATACCTCGATACTGTTGACAGACACAATCCGGTCACCGCGCTTTATTTCGTCGGTGTATTTCGATTCCTCAACATAAACACCGAAGGTACTGACACCGTAATAAAATGCAGTTAATGTGTCGTTTATCTCTACCAACTTGAGCCCTGCTTCGACCCGGTCGGTAATATATCCGTACTCAATGAGTTCAACAGCAATATCGTATGCCGTATCAATCGGAATTGCAAATCCGATAAGGTCGATGTTGGCCCCGGTGGATTTTGCGTTGACTATCCCGATAAGCTCACCCTTCATGTTGAAGAGTCCGCCCCCCGAGTTGCCGGGGTTAACAGCCGCGTTGGTCTGCAGCAGGGTCATTGTAACTCCGTCAATTTCGACCTCGCGCGCCAGCCCGCTGATAATGCCGTCGGTCACCGTGCCGCCGAGCTCGCCGAGCGGGTTGCCGATGGCGATAACCGTCTCGCCTATTCTGAGAGAAGCGCTCGAGCCGAGCTGTGCCACCGTCACATCCTCGTCGGGTGTGATTGTCAGCACGGCAATGTCGGTAATAGAGTCGGCACCGCGGAGCACGGCATCATACTCATTGCCGTTGGTCAGCCTTACCGTAATGGTGTCGGCGCCCGATATGACATGGTTGTTTGTCACAATATAAACAGTCTTTTTGTCATTGGATACGCCGATAATAACGCCCGAGCCCGCGCCGCTGACCACGCGCCTGCCGACATAGTTACTTATTTCAGTAGCGATTTCAACCACCGAGTCCTTGACGAGCTCAACTACATCGGGCAGGCTCAGATTATCGTCACCGACACTTCCGGTGTCTGTTTCGACCTGCTTTGAGCCGTTGTTTTTGATTATCAGCACTGTCGAATCGTTTGAGGGAACGGCCTGCGTGTCCTCGGCTTCACCGGCTGCGGTAGTCTCGGCTGCATACCTGTCCCCTGAAAAATACTCATTGGCAATCAGGGTACCGCCAAAGCCGGCGAGCGCCGACATGATGATCAGCGCAACAATTGCCAGCGCGATGACCCACGTCCGGCCGCCTCGTCTCTTTCGCTGCCCTCTCGGGGGGTCAGCGTACATTCCCCGGCTGCCGGGTCTGTCTTCTATCCTGTACGAATATTCGTTGCCGATATAGTAGGACGGCGTAAAATCATCTTTGTTATTCATACCGTCACCTCCTACAGAATAAACTTTCTGCTGGTTTTCGGGCGTCCCAAGGTCCGTGCCCTGCCCCGGAGCCTCTGCCTCTTTCTGTTCATGTAAATTATCCGAGCTGTCCTGTCTTATGTTGTCAAGCTCGTTGTTGTGCATAATCATCCTCCGGTTTCTTTTTCGCTTAAATTATAAAAACCCAATGTGACGATTATATGACGGGTCAATAAAAAGTCACTGAAATGATTTGAAAAAATTAGAAACTCGCCTTTGTAGAAAATACAGAATCAAGCACCGGCCCGACCGAAAAGTAACCCACGGTATTTAACGCCGGATTTGTTGTTTTAGGATTGTTTTTCTGTTATAATATACAAAAAAGAAGGCCGCAAGGGGGACTTGACAATGCTCGGTTATATCCGCGAGATGCTATCAGAGCATAATATCACACTCTGCGGTTCGCTGCCGCTGTCTTCCTGCCGGTTTATCCGCCCGTATCTGCTTGAGAAACACGGTATCGGGCCGGGCGGCAGGGTGTTTGTTTTTGCGGTCCCCTACCTTTCCCCCACCGAAGTCAGCCCCAATATCTCGGCATATGCCGTGCCAGAAGATTACCACAGGTTTTTTACCGGCCTTTTTGACGACATCCTACCGCGCCTTCGGGAAAAATTCCCCGAAAATAAATTCGCCGGCTTTACCGACCACTCCCCCATTGACGAGCGCGCCGCCGCTGCGGCCGCCGGGCTGGGCTTTATCGGACGGCACGGGCTGCTTATAACCGAGCCGTACTCCTCATATGTTTTTCTCGGCGAGATAATCGCCGACCCCGACACGGCGGCCGATGAGGATGCTGCCAAACCCACTGTCAGGAATTCCGCCTTCTGTGAGAACTGCAACCTCTGCGTTGCCGCCTGCCCCTTTGGCCTTTTTGGCGGCTGCCTGTCAGCTCTCACGCAAAAGAAGGGCGAGCTGAGCGAAGATGAAAAGAAAATGATAGCCAAATATGGCTTTTCCTGGGGCTGTGACATCTGCCAGGAGGTCTGTCCCCACACCGCCGCCGCACGCTCCCGCGGGAGCATTTATACAAGTATCCCCTACTTTCTGCGCGCGCTCACCCCGCGCCTGACAAGAGAGCTTGTTTTGTCGATGAGCGACGAGGAGTTTTCACGGCGGGCATATTCCTGGCGCGGCAGGGAGACAATACTGCGAAACCTTGAGCTAATCGAGAGTAGCAAGGCCGGCACGGCCGGTAATACCGAAGAAGTCTGACCGATGACTATCATCCTAAAAGATCCGAAAAGAAAGGACAGGCGCATGATAAACCTGGTTTTCGGTGTGTCCGGAAGCGGGAAATCGGCTTACATAGAAAAGCAAATAACAGCCGACGCCGCTGCCGGGCAAAAGGCTTATCTGATAGTTCCCGAGCAGCAGACCTATGTCGCCGAGCGCAGGTACACCAAGATTCTGCCGCCCTCGGCACAGCTCTGCTTTGAGGTCCTCAACTTCACCCGGCTTGTCAACAAGATTTTCAGGGAGTACGGCGGGCTTTCCTATAACTATATTGACGCCGGCATGAAGTCGCTGCTCATGTGGCACAACCTGTGCGAGCTCGCCCCTCTGCTTTCGGAATACAACCGGCCGGCATCAAGCCCTGCCGAGGCCGCCCGGCTCGCCCCGCTGATGCTCTCTGCTGCAGGCGAGCTCAAGGCCGCGGCGGTAAGCACGGCTGAACTTGAGACGGCGGCAAAAAAGCTGCCTGAGGAAAGCGCTCTGCGCGCCCGGCTGCTCGACATCTCGCTCATTGTGGCCTCCTATCAAAACCTTGTCCAGCAAAGCTATGACGACGCCTCAGACGACCTGACCAAGGCAGCGGAGCTGCTCGCCGAACACGACTTCTTCTCGGGCAAAAATGTCTACATAGATTCCTTTACCAGCTACACCGCGCAGGAGTTTGCAATCATCCGGCAGATTTTCAAGCAGGCCGCCTCGGTCACGGTCACCATAGGCTGCGACGGCCCAGAGAGCCGGCTGATTCTTTTTGCGACACCGCGAGACACCGCAAAGCGGCTCTGCCAGCTGGCAGCCGAGCGCGGCGGGTGCAATATTGTCACGCTCGGCAGCCCGAAGCGCTTTTCCTCGCCCGAGCTTATTCTGCTTGAAAAATACCTCTGGCGCATGGACTGCCCGAAAATCCCCGGCCCCGAGATTGTCCCGGCTAAGAACATAAGGATATTTTCCTGCCGCAATCGATATTCTGAAGCCGAGGCCGCCGCGGCCGCCATACTCACCGAGTTGCGCCGGGGTATGCGCTACCGCGATATTGCGGTGATTATGCGCGACGCGGGGGCGTGGTCCGGCATTGTCGACGCGGTGTTCGACAAATTCGGCATCCCTTATTTTCTCTCTGAGCGAACCGAGCTCTCCTCAAAGCCGCTGGTAAAGCTGATTTTGTCGGCCCTCCGGATCAAAACCCGAAACTGGCGGCAGAGCGACGTTATCTCATATATCAAGACCGGGCTCTGCGGCATAGACGAGCGCGAGGCCGACATATTCGAGGATTACTGTACTACATGGAATATAAACGGCCAGAGCTTTCTCGATGAGCGCTGGAGCATGAACCCCGACGGATATGTTACCGAGCTCACCGAGCGCGGCGCCGAAATACTCCGCATCGCCAACAGCGTCAAGAACCGGCTGGTCTCCCCGCTTGTCAGTCTGTTCACCTCGCTTGACGCGGCAGACGACCTGCGCGGCATGTGCCGGGCGCTATATGAGTACACCGAAGCCCTCGACATCCGCACCCGCCTTTATGATCTGGCCGAACGCGAGCGGGCGGCTGGCAATCTGCGTTGCGCCGGCGAGACGCTGCGGCTCTATGACATCTACATTGACGCCCTTGAAAAAATCTCGTCGGCACTGCCCGATACAAAACTCGACTGCGAGGAATTTGCCTGTGCGCTCAGGCTCGTATTCGACAACACCGACATAGGCTCGCTTCCAACGCGGCAGGACGAGGTCACCATAGGCTCGGCTTCGCTCCTGCGGGTCGACTCGCCCCGGTTTGTCATAGCGCTGGGGATGAACGAGGGGGAGTTCCCCGCCGAGGTCGGCGACAGCGGCATATTCAGCGGAGCCGACCGGCTTTTGCTTGCAAGGCTGGGAATACAGCTCTCGGGCGACCCGGCTCTGCGCGCCTCGGACGAGCTGTTTTTCGTATACCGCACCCTCACAGCCGCCTCGGAGTTGCTCATGATTACCTGCTCTGAGGCCTCTCCCTCGGGCTCCCGCCGTCGGCCCTCACAGGTTATAGCCCGCCTGCAGGCACTCTTCCCCGACCTTGTGGTCACCGAATATGAGAGCACCGACCTGTTATTCCGTCTGCAGACACCCGAGGCGGCGGTCGAATACCTAAAATCGCTCGGGAACTCCCCCGAGGCCGCGGCACTCCGCGCCTCTCTTGAAAAGCTTGGCGGAATGGTGCCCCAGCTCGCCATGCTCAAGACGCCGCTGTCCGACACAGAATGCAGAATCAGCCCCGCAAGCGCGGCTCAGCTTTTCGGTGACATCGCCTTATCACAGACGAGGCTTGAGAGCTATGTACTCTGCCCTTTCGGCTATTTTTGCAATCATGTGCTCGACCTGCGCGAGAGCCGAAAGGCAGAATTCGCACACAATAATGCCGGCAGCTTTATCCACTATGTCATGGAGCGCTTCATGCGCGAGGCGGTGCGCGGCGGGAAGCTCAACACCGAGCTCACAGACGAAGAAATAGCCGCGCTTTCTGACCAGATTATTGAAGAATATGCCGGGTGGATTATCCCCGACAATACAGAGCGCGGAAGCCGGCTTGAGTATCTGTTTTTCCGCCTGCGCCGGATAACGCTGGTCCTCATCTCAAATATCCGCGAGGAGTTCAGACACAGCCTCTTTACCCCGGCCTTCTTTGAGCTGAAGCTCGACGGCAGCGACCCCGCCTTTCCCGAGCCGGCCGAGTTTACGGGTCCCGATGGCGAGCGGGTGAAAATCCGGGGCATGGTCGACCGGGTCGACCTGTTCCGCCGGGGCGACGATATATTCATCCGGGTGGTCGATTACAAAACCGGGGACAAGGTATATTCCCCCGACGACCTCAAAGAAGGCCTCGGGCTGCAACTGCTACTCTACCTGTTTGCACTCTGCCGCAGCAACTCGGAGGAATTCCGCCGCGCGCTCGGCTGCCCGCCCGGGGGCAAAATTTATCCCGCCGGCGCGCTCTACCTCTCTGCCGACCTCCCGCTCATCACGGTTGACGACGACCTGAGCGAGGAGCAAATCAAGGAGAAGGCATTGGCGAAAATCAAACGGTCCGGCCCACTCTGCTCCGACGAGGATATTCTTGCCGCAATGAACGACAACTTTGACCCGCACTTCCTAGGCGGCGCTAAGAAAAACTCAAAAGGCATCACAAAGGGCAAGAATTTGCTTGATATTGACGGTTTTTACTCGCTATATAACAGCATAAGCGAGACAATCAGCCGCATTTTAGCCGAAATGCGCTCGGGTAGGGCGTCGGCCGCACCGAAAATCTACCGTGGGGAATCGCCCTGCGACTACTGCAATTACGGCGCGGTCTGCAGAAGTGCTAAGCCCTCCGAGCGGAAAAGGAAATAGCAAAACCACACGAAGGGAGACGTATTATGCCCCCTGAATGGACCGCGGCACAAGAGGCCGCCATAAATATACGTGGCTGTGACCTTTTGGTCTCGGCCGCCGCCGGCTCGGGCAAAACCGCGGCGCTGACCGAGCGGATTATCCGCGCCCTCACCCAAGATGATAACCCTCTTGACATAACGCGGATGCTTGCAGTCACCTTCACCCGTGCCGCCGCCGCCGAGCTGCGCCAGCGAATATCAAAGGCCCTCGCCGAGCGCCTTCTCGCCGAGCCCGAAAACACCCGCCTGGCAAGCCAGCTCATGCTGCTCGGTTCGGCAAAAATCTGCACAATCGACGCCTTTTATAACGAAATAGTCAAGACCTACTTTCAGCGTACAGATCTCCCGGCAGGCTACCGCATTGCCGACGAGGCCGAACTGACCCTGCTCCAGAGGTCTGTTATGGAAAGCCTCATCAACCGCAGCTTTGCCTCCGGCGGGGGATTTCCCGAGCTTGCCGACAACTTTACCGGCAACCGCGACGACCGGCAGCTTTCGGATTTCTTCATCAAGCTGTACGAAGATATCCGGAAGTTCCCCGAGGGTGTCGGATTCCTGAACACTTACGCCGACATACTTGAAAAAGAGGCAAATGCAGGCTTCTTTAACACCCGCGCCGGAGAGGTCCTGGCAGCCCGGCTCTGTGAGGAACTCGACTATTATGTTTGGGTCCTTGACTCCTCTCTTGCTGACTTTGGCGGCAGCGCAGACGGGTGTGCCGTCTACGCCGAGGCCTTTGCCGCCGACCGCGAATACATACTCTCGCTGACCTATGCGATAAGGGCCCGCGATTACGACGCCGCCCGTCAGATAGCGCTCTCGTGCTCCCCGATGAGGCTGAAGTCGGCCAGACCTAAGACACCCGAGAGCGAGCGGTACAAGGCCCGGCGCGACAAAATAAATGCAAGGCTCAGAAAAATAGCCTCCGAATATTTCTCCCGACCGGGCAGCGCAATTCCCGACACATTCAGAAAAACCGCCGAAATCTACCGCGGGCTATATGATATTTTGTCACAATATGAAAAAGAGCTGCGCGAGGAAAAGCTCTCCCGCGGGATTTGTGACTTCGAGGATATCCGGCGAATCACACTTGACCTGCTGGTCGACAAAAACGGGCAACCGACAGACATCGCCCGCGAGTATGCTTCCCGCTTTGACGAAATCCTCATCGACGAGTATCAGGACGTCGACTTGATTCAGGACATGATATTCCGGGCGCTGTCGGCCTCGTGTCACCGCTTCATGGTCGGCGACATTAAACAAAGCATTTACAGCTTCAGGGGTGCTGTGCCGTCGCTCTTCTCGGGATACCGCTCCGAATTTAAGCTCTGGGATAAAAGCCGGGGACATGAGCCCGACCTCGCCGGGCTCTCGGTGTTCATGTCAAACAACTTCAGGTGTGACGAGAACATAATAAAATTCGTAAACCTTGTCTGCTCGCGCATTTTTCCGGCCTGTGCCTCACTTGGTTATGTCCCCGAGGATGACCTGATTTTCTCAAAGAAAACGCCGGCCGGGTACACGCCGCCCCCGGTCAGCGTCATCCTGATACACAAGGGCGACGGCTCGGCGCCTGCCAACAACGCCGACAGCGTCGAGAACACCGAGCCCGACACACCCGACGACTCCCCCCTGCTCGCGCGCCCGGAGATGCGCTACATATCCGGCGAAATATCCCGCCTTTTGCGCGAAGAAAAGAACGCCGACGGCAGCCCGATAAAGCCCGGCGACATCGCGGTTCTCTGCCGCAGGAGGGAGACCTGCTCAAAGGTCGCTGAGGCGTTGTGTGCCCTCGGCATCCCGGCGGCCGGCGACAGCGAAAGCGGGTATTACACCGACCCCGCCGTATCGCTCGTTATCAGCCTGCTCACCGTAATAGACAATCCCCAAAAGGATATTCCGCTCGCCGCCGTCCTGCGCTCGCCGCTCTTCGGCTTTACGATGGAAGACCTCGTCGCCATCCGCAGGCAGGCCGGGCAATCCTGTTCTCTCTACGATGCCCTTGAGCTTGCTGCCGGAGGGGACGGAAGTCTGGCCGAGCTCTGCCGACTCGCCGCTCAAAAGCTCAACTCTTACCGGGTCCTCTCGCGTTCGCTCCCCGCCGACCGGCTGCTGCGCCATGTCATGCGGGACATCTCGGTATTCTCGCTGGCCGACGGGAGCGAGAGCCACGAGCGGCTCACCCGCTTATACGAGTATGCCCGCAAATTCGAGGCCGGGTCCTTCAGAGGGCTGTACAACTTTATTTACTATCTGAATAACGCAATTGAAGCCTCCGCAAAATTGGAAACCGAGGCCGCTGAGCCGAGAGAGGACGCAGTCAACATTATGACCATCCACCACGCAAAGGGGCTGGAGTTTAAGGTTTGCTTTGTGGTGGGCTGTGCCATGCAGTTTAATTTTTCAAAAATCAGAAATGCCGACTTCCACCCCGACCCCGAAGTCGGCCCGGCCGCGCGGCTCAAAGACCCGACCGGGCTTGCCCGAGTCAACAATCAGATTATGCGAACTACCGTAATGAAGCGCGAGAGAAGCGTCGTCGAGGAGGAAATGCGCCTTTTGTATGTCGCCATGACCCGGGCCCGCGAGCGGCTGTATCTTACCGCGCGGTATCCATTCAAACTCGAGAATAAGCTCGACGATATCGACATTTTGCGCCGGTATTCGGGCAGCTATGCCGTATTGTCGGCAAAAAGTTATCTTGACTGGCTCCTGCTCTCGGTTGATGCCGAGTCCCCGGCCGGCGCGCCGTATGTATTTAGGATTCTCACAGACAACGATATCCCGCAGCCGATCGTGCCGGCACCTGCCGACTACCGCGACACGGCGAAACAGGAAGCGAGGCCGGTCTGCGACCCCGCGGAGCTTGAAAAGCTTTTTGATGAGCACTTTGCCTTTGTTTATCCCTATGCCCACCTGACCCGCCTGCCGGCCAAGCTCTCGGTCTCGAGGCTCTACCCCGGCGTGCTCGACGAGGGCGACAACAGCTATGATATTTCGGATACCGCAGGCAGAAGTTTAGGATTGAACCCGGAGACTTTGCCGGCGCCAAAAAAGCCTACCGCTCCCCCGGCGTTTGCGTCGGACAAAAAGGTCTCCGACAGCGCCGAGCGCGGTACTGCGACTCACGTTTTCCTGCAGTTCTGTGATTTTCAGCGCTGCAAGACCCGCGGGATTGAAAATGAGCTTGCATATCTTGTCGAGGCGCGTTTTATTTCAAAGCATCTGGCCGGGCTTGTCGACAAGCGGCAGCTTGAAGCGTTTTTTAACTCGGACTTCTTCTCTGAGCTCAGCCGCGCCAGGTGGATTTATCGCGAACAGCGCTTCAACATCCTCTTGCCGGCCTCGCTTTTCACCGAAAAACCCGAGCTTGCAGCCGAGCTGCGGGACGAGGAACTGCTGGTCCAGGGGGTTGTTGACCTTTTCTTTGAGGACGAGCAGGGCCGCCTGATTCTCTGCGACTACAAAACCGACTATCTCACGCAAAAAGAGTTGTCCGACCCGGAGCTTGCCGCTGCAAAGCTCTGCGAGCGCTACAAGACCCAGCTCTCATACTATGCTTCGGCGCTCGCACGCATCTGCGGCAGACGCCCCGACCGGGTGGTGATTTACTCCACCCCGCTGGGCGGGACTGTTGATGTTGAGGTGGATATTTTCTAATAGGATGCGCTTGGGAGAAACTTCTTGAAATAAGTTTCTCCTAAACCCTCTTCAAGAACTTTTCAGGCCATTTTTACTCGCTAATTCTGTAGCGCGGGCACCCACATCCCGCGCTCGGCTGCCATTAGCTTTTCGGCTGACAACAAAACGTGGGGCGCTACCGCATACCTTCCCTTTCCGCAATTCATTCAGATAACTAAAAACAACAAAGCGCGGACACTATGCCCGCGCTCTTGATTTGCGATTTAGTTTTTATAGTTTTTGGAAATTCTTAAGTCCCTTTTTGTCTTAAGCGGGAGTCCGGGGGTGGAGCCCTGAAAACCATGCAGGGTGTAGGGCGGATCCCCGTACACTAAAACTCCCTGCGGCCGTCTAGAGCCCGGGAGAGTGTCACCTCGTCGGCGTATTCGAGGTCGCCGCCCACCGGCACGCCGTAGGCCAGCCTCGACACCCTGATGCCCAGGGGCTTTAGCAGCTTGGCTATGTACATAGCCGTCGCCTCACCCTCGATATCGGGGTCGGTGGCGATAATCACTTCCCTGACACTGCCGTCCTTGAGCCGCTCGAGCAGCTCGGCAATCCGGATTTTATCGGGTGTGATACCCGACACCGGCGAGATTGCGCCGTGCAGCACATGATACGTGCCGCGGTACTCGCGCACCTTCTCGATTGCCATCAGCACCCGCACATCCTCGACCACGCAGATGACAGACCTGTCACGGGTCTCGTCGCGACAGACATGGCAGAGATCCTGGTCGGTCAGGTTCTGGCAGACCGGGCAGGGGTGGATTTTGCGCTTTGCGTCGAGTATCGCCTGCGCGAAGCGCTCGGCCTCCTCGTCTGTGAATTCGAGGACAGAGAAGGCCATGCGCAAAGCGCTCTTGCGCCCCACTCCCTGCAGCCTTGCGAACTGCTCGCAGAGCACCTGCAGCGATTCAATATAGTCGGCCATATCAGAACATCCCCGAAAGCCCCGGCATTTTGCCTGTTATTTTGGACATTTCGGCGCTGTTGGTTTCATCAACCCGCTTGATTGCCTCATTGATTGCGGCGGTGAGTATGTCGCTCAGCGTCTCGATATCGTCCGGGTCGACAATCTCGGGTTTAATGTCAATCGACAGAATCTCCCGCTTCCCGTTTATTTTAACGGTCACCGCGCCGCCGCCGGCGGCAACCGAATACTCGCGCTGTTCAAGCTCGGCCTGAAGTGCCGCCATATCCTCCTGCAGCTTCTGCGCCTGGCGCAGCATTGCAGTTAAGTTGCCCTGGGCTCCGCCGCCCATACCGCCCGGTATTCTGGCCTTCATTTTCTGGTCTCCTTCATCTCCTTGCTGTATTTGTTGATTTCATCAAAAATAGCGTCATCCTCATCGGGTTCCTCGGGAGGAGCTACCTCGAAAATCAGATCGCCCTCACGGAGTTCCCTGTCCAGCTCTGTGCCGAGTTCCGACCTTATCAGGTTTTTTGCTCCCCATTGTTCAATAATCATGATAGAGAAAGATTTCTCAAACCTGATAATCACCTTGCCGTCAGCCCCGGTAAAGGCACGGCTGCCGGTGAGCAGCCCCGCGAGCTGTGGCATTTTGCTTGAAATGCGGGCTACAACCCCGTCCCACCGAGTAATGGTTTTCAGTGTCGGCTTTGGTTTTTCAGACTGCTCCCGGGGAAAAGGCTTTTGCGACCCCGGGTTTTGTGTTATGGTCTGCTCTCTTGACTCCGGCTTTTTGGGCTGCTCCTGAGCTTCAGGCATCAATTTTGTGTCACTTTTTGCTATATTCGCTTGTATTTTTGCGCTTCTTGCAGGCTTTGTGACCTGGTTTTTGTGCTTTTCTCTATCGTCCTGCCCGTCATTATTATACGTTGCTTCGGCCTTTACTTTTGCATCACTGTTATCCGCAACCCGCGGAGCCAGCTGAAATGCCCCGCTCCCGAGAGCCTCCTCAAGCCTTGCAATCCGGGCTATCAGCGACTCAACCCGGATATCAAGCCTGCCGTCGCTCATGCTGAGCAGGGTCAGCTCGGCAATCGTCCGCTTTATCATATTTGAGCGCTGCATTGTCTGCAGCGCGCCCTCAAGCTGCCGGCAATGGGCCAGCAGGGTCTCGCGGCTGAAGAGGCCTGACAGCTCAGTCAGCTGGGCCGTCTCAAAATCAGTCAGGTCAAGATATCTTGCCGCGGTATTCGGTATGGTTTTCATCACAAGCATGTCGCGCCAGAGCGAGAGCAAATCCTGCCAGAACACCGCGATATCCTTTGACGAGTTCGCAATTCCGGCTATTATATCGAATATTTTGTCATAGTCGGCCTGCGCCACCGCCCGCGCGGTCTCGATAATATAAGCCCTTCCGGTTGAGCCTACTGCCTCGTAGACATCCTCGGGCGTTATCCTTTTTCCCCCGCCCGCGCAGAGTTCGAGCAGGCTGATGGCGTCGCGCATGCCGCCCTGCGCCAGCCGCACAAGCAGGCGGGCCGCGTCGCGGTCAAGCTCAATTCCCTCTTCTTTTGCGATATAGCTCAGCCGGGCAATTATATCATCGGTTACGATTCTGCGGAACTCGAACCTCTGGCAGCGCGAAATGACCGTCGCCGGGAGCTTATGCTGCTCTGTTGTGGCAAGTATAAAAATCACATGCTCCGGCGGCTCCTCAAGGGTTTTGAGGAGCGCGTTGAATGCGCTGGATGAGAGCATATGAACTTCGTCAATTATGTAAACCCGGTAGCGCAGCGCCGAGGGGGCATATATGACCTCGTCGCGGATGTCCCTTATATTCTCGACTCGGTTGTTTGACGCTGCGTCAAGCTCAAGCACCTCGGTCGCCCGACCCGAATCTATCGCCCGGCAGGCGACACAAAGGCCGCAGGGACTTCCTCCCTGCGGTCTCTCGCAGTTGACCGCCTTGGCAAGTATTTTGGCGCAGGAGGTTTTCCCGGTCCCGCGTGAGCCTGAAAAAAGGTAGGCGTGGGAAATGTGGTTATTCTCGACCTCGTATTTCAGCACCGAGGTTATGTGGTCCTGTCCGCACACCTCGTCAAAAGTTTGAGGGCGCCATTTGCGGTAGAGGGCAAGATGCGCTTTTTTTTCCATGCTGTTTTCATCCCGGCCTTGCGGCCTTTTTTGTCCGGCGTACGGTGTTTTACAGGCAAGCAGGCTGCAAAGTAAGACCATACACCCTTAAGTCGAACTTCCCTTCCATGCGATATCCAGAATCTCTGCTCAGAACAGGCAACCTTGCGGCACATCGTGTGGACCGCTTAATGCTGCTTGGTTCCCCACCTGACATGGTTCACGGTTCACGATTGCGCAAGACCCATTCGTCAACGCAGAAGACTCGGGCTCAATACATGAAAGTTCTGTCCTCAAAAAGGGAATCCACCCCTGCTATAGCGGATTTCAGGTACAGGGCACCGCTAGCTCCCCGGCTGGTATGGTCTTATTTCGCAGCCTGCTTTACACGGTTTATTATTGTCACACACACGGCGGTTTATCCGTCCGAATATTAATTTGCGGCACGGTAATTTTTGACAACTAAGGTTCCGCCGCCGATAAAGAACCTCCCGCCGGATTTCAGTCTGCGTTTATTCTAACATATTTCATTCAATATTGCAATAGCCGCGTGAGTTTTTTATCTTTCGGACGGCTGCCGTCCTTATCCCTGGTCAGTCAAGCGCCCTCATCATGGCGGCAAGCATGACTGCGGCATCTCCGCGGGTTACCGGCGCGTTGTAGTCGTAATCCTCATACTCGAGCACTCCGGCCGAACAGAGCGCCCACACCGCGTCCTTGGCCCAGGCCGGAATCCCCGAATTTTCTGAAAGCACCGCGATGCTGCCGTCATTGCTCAGCCCCATTATATTGGCGATTATGACCGCCGCCTCGGAGACGGTTATTTCCTTATCAGGCAAAAAACACAGATTACCTTCAACATAGCTGCCCTTTATGTACCCTGCCCTTGCCGCCGCCCCGACATAGCTTTTCATCGACGCGGCGATATCGTCGTCATCATAAAACCCGGTGTGCTCCACTTGAGGCAGGTTGCTTATTCCGGCGGCCCGCATAGCCATCACCAGAAACTCGGCGCGACTTACCGTCTGGTCAGGATAAAAATAATATCCGTCGCCTATCTGCGTCCCGCTCATAATCCCCTTGTCGGTCAGCTTGATGGCGGCGCTGTATGCCCTGTGCCATTTCATGTCGTCATAGGCCAGCGACGCCGAGTTCTTCTCAACCCTCAGGGTAACCTTCGCGGCTGCGGAATAGTTTCCGTATGTGTCGTACACCACATATGTCAGACTGTCGCGGCCGGTAAAGCCGGCGTTCGGAAAATAAACATAGCTGCCGTTATCGTCGGTCAGAATCAGCGCGCCGTTTTTGGGATAGGTGACTATCTGGTAGGTCAGCTTGTCGCCCTCGGGGTCGACAGCGTGCAGTTTTCCGTAGACGGCTATGTCGCGGTATGTGAAAACCTCAAGCGGCCCTCTTGCGACTGCTGAAGGCGAGCGGTTGATTTTGCTCAGCAGGTAAAGGTTGCAGTCTATACTGTACGAGGAATTGTTGGCCGCAAAGCTAAAAGAGGCCCGCGACACCTTGTCATTTGCCGCGGCAAAGCTGAGGAGCGAGAGGTTGCCCCGCGGAATAGTCTGCCCGTGACTGAGCTTAACCGAACCCACAAATAGCTCTCCCTCGGTCACGTCGGGCGCTTTTGTGATGGTAATTGACGACACCCGGGACAAATTCAGCGCCCGCTCAAAGTCTTCTGCGGTAAAGAGTATTTCATTGCCGACAAGCCCGGCTTTGGCCATCGGCGTGTAGTGCGCGATTATCTGCAGCGCCGGCGAGACCGCGCGGTCCTGCTCGCCCCCTGAGCTGGTTATCCCGGCATCCGCGGTGACCGACAGAAAGAGGGTCACCAAAAGCGCCGATATCGACAACAAAACAGTTTTTTTCATATCCGACCCCCGAATAAATCACATCAAAATGCGACGGTATGTCCGTCTGATAAAGTTTATTTATTGTAAACCGTTTATATTCCTCTACCACATTTATTATATCAACCGGTCTGCGCAGTGTCAGTGCCCTGGTGGCTTTCACACCTGCTACCGACCCCATATGGTAATTTTTTGCCGGCATTGCCTGCTTTTTTCGGGCCACCTATTGTCAAATAATTTTTTTTGGTTTATAATAGGTAATTAATACGCCGACCTTGCGCGACGCATATTATCGCTGAACATATAAGGAGAAAAATCATGCTGGACATCAAAATCACAAAGAGAAAAGATCCGAAACCAAAGCCCGCCGACGAGAGCAAGCTGGGATTCGGCAGGATATTCACCGACCATATGTTCATCATGAATTACACCGAGGGAGCCGGCTGGCACGACCCCCGGATAGTACCCTACGGACCGTTTGAGCTCGAGCCGTCATGCATGGTCTTTCATTACGCGCAGGAGATGTTCGAGGGGCTCAAGGCCTATCGCGCCGCCGATAACAGCATACTGCTTTTCAGGCCGCAGAAAAATATTGAACGCATGAACAGAACCAACCGCCGCATCTGCATCCCGGAGGTAAACCCCGACGACGCGCTGCGGGCGATCATGGAGCTTGTCAAATTGGAGCGCGACTGGGTGCCTCATTCCGAGGGCACTTCGCTCTATATCCGCCCCTTCATATTCGCAACCGACCCACAGCTCGGCGTACATCCCTCGAAAACATATATCTTTGCAATCATTCTCTCGCCTGTCGGCTCATACTATCCCGAAGGAATTAATCCTGTCAAAATACTCGTTGAGACCGAATATGTCCGCGCAGTGCGCGGCGGCACGGGGTTTGCCAAGGTCGGCGGGAACTACGCGGCCTCGCTTATCGCTCAGGCCGAAGCCGAACGGCTGGGATTTGCCCAGGTGCTCTGGCTTGACGGCATCGAGCATAAATTTATAGACGAGGTCGGCTCGATGAACGTCTTCTTCGTCATCGACGGCGAGATTATAACGCCTTCGCTTGACGATGGCAATATCCTTCCGGGTATCACCCGCGCCTCCTGTATCGAGTTGCTCCGCTCCTGGGGATATACCGTAACCGAGCGCAAGCTGGCATTGTCCGAGGTAATCGAGGCATATAGAAACGGCAAGTTCAATGAAGCCTTCGGGACAGGCACGGCTGCCGTAATCTCGCCCATCGGCGAGCTTGTCAGCGGAGACGACCGGCTTGTCATAGGCAACAATAAAATCGGTCCCGTAGCACAAAAGCTGTACGACACCCTGACAGGAATTCAGTGGGGACGCATAAAGGGGCCCGAGGGCTGGGTGGTTAAGGTCTGCTGATTTGCGTTGTGTCTTGCCGGGAACGCCGGGGTGCGTTCCCGGTTTTTTATTTTGCCGTACATTCCGCTCCGTGCGGCACGGGAGCAATATTATGATGTACATAATGATGTATACCGTAGGGGCGATCTGTGATCGCCCGCGCGCCTTTAGCCCCTTAGTTCTCATTTGCTAATGTCTGATGACTATGTTCATTTCTTTGCTCGTGCAAAGAAACGAACCAAAGAAACACGCCCAGGGGGAAACCTGTGATTTCCACCCTGAGAACCCCCTTCCCTTGCCGCCGCGCGCACAGCGCGGCGGATTAAAAGGAGGTCTCACCATACAGTCACCGGCAAACCGGCTCAAAGGTCTGAGTTATTCGCCGGTTTGCCCAAGCCGAGTGGTCTCCAATGGAGTTCTCCGGTCAATCGACCACGTGAAGTTTACCTGTTATCGCAGAACGAAGTGCACTTATTCCCTTTACGGGCGCTCAGCCCCTCTGCGCCGCTCTCGCTCGTCGCGCTCCGAGAGCGCGACGATTAGGCGCGCCGGGACCTCGCGCTACTTTCTCATGTAAGTAAGTAAGTACAGACAGCATAGTGCGGGACGCGGGATGTTGGGCCCGCGCTACTTGACGCGCTACTTGATTAGTGAATTTGTTTAGATAATTTTTGGGGATTCTCAAACCCTTTTTTCAAATAGGGGTTTAAGCGGGGGCCCGGGGGCAGCGCCCCTGCAAATGTGTGCTGGAACCCCCGCGTGTTTTGTGACATTGTTTTTCAAACAATTCACGCTGTGTTCTTGTAGATTCCACAAACAAGTGTTATACTATACAAAAGGTTTTTTGACTTGTAACCGCGAGGTGGCCGCATATGAACGACGAAAACATCAGGGACGACAAAAACGAAATATCCAGTGTCCCCGAAACGGCCGGTGCAGAGACACCCGGCGACACAGGGGCATTAGGCAACCCGGACGATATAAGCAGGTCCGACAGCCATACAGGCGCCTCCGGGACCGGGAGCCCGGATAACTCCCCCGACACACCCCAACCCGAGACGGCCGACAACTCCCCGGGTCTTAGGCTTCCGAAGTATTCGCTTGTACTTTTTGCAATAGCGGGGCTGAGCATTCTGATATACATCGCCGCGGTGATATATACTCCCTTTGCCGACTTTTTCTCAAGGTACCCGGGGGCTTGGGTGCGGGGTGCTCTGGCATATCTGACAAGCTGGATTCCCTTCTCGCTCGCAGAGTACCTTTTGCTCTTCCTTCCGGTGATAATCTTCTTTGCCATCAGGGCGGCAATAAAAAAATACAGCGACACATGGCGGGACACCGCAGTTTATGTCGGAACATTACTTTCGATTGCCTCGGTGTTCCTGTCGATATTCGCCCTCGGGTTCGGCCTCGGATACCACACAACCACGCTTGACAAGCGGCTGGGACTTGACCGGCGGGAGGTGAGCGTCGAGGAGTTGTACTACACGGCGCTGATACTTGCCGGACATGTCAACGAGGAGGCAAAGAATATAACCTTCCGGCATCAGAACTTCTCGGTCATGCCGTATTCGCTTGAAGAAATGAACGAAAAGCTCATCAAGGCCTATGACAGGGTGTGCGACAAATATGACTTTATCCCGCGGCTCAAGAGCCGGGTAAAGCCGGTAATGCTGAGCGAGGCGATGTCCTATCTCCACACAACCGGCGTTTACACATATTTCACCGGCGAGGCCAACCTCAACGTGAACTTTCCGGACTACACCCTGCCCTACACGGCCGCACACGAGCTTGTCCACCAGCGCGGAATCGCAAGGGAGGACGAGGCCAACTTCGTAGCCTTTCTTGTCTGCATAGCAAGTGACGACCCGTATATCAGATACAGCGGTTACCTAAACCTCTATGAATTCGTTTCAGGCTCGCTCTACTCTGCCGACTCCGACCTTTACGTTATTCTTATGAGGAGAATTGACCCCACGGTAAGATATGAGATGAGCGCCTATTCCGAATTCTTTAAAAAATATAAACATTCAAAGGCCGCAAAGGTTAGCCAGGCCATAAACGACGCCTACCTCAAATCACAAGGAACTGCGGGCACAAAAAGCTACGGGATGGTAACCGACCTGGCGGTTGCCTACTACAGGGACAATTAGACATTTTTCGAGCCAAACCCGGCGGGAGTTTTCCCGCCGGGTTTTTCCTGTTTTTGGGCGTTTGTATCACAACAAAGCAATTTCTATAAACTGGTGTCGCATAATCCGGTTGTGCGGCATATTTTATATGTGAGGGCATTTTGCATAAGTTTTATGTTAAAATTTCGTACATTTTTTTGGGAAGAATTTTTGCTGAACATCTTTTAAGATTATTCCGATTATGTTATAATTATGTACACGTAATGTCGTACGTAATTTTTAGCGATTAATGTCGAACAACTGTGGCCTACAAGCCTGATTTTACCGCATTCCACATAAATTAAGCAAAGGATGCGTTCCGCACCGGCGGAACCTGGATATATATAATGGAAAAAATATTCATCAACGGTGGTGCCAAGCTTTACGGTGACGTCCGTATTGACGGCATGAAAAACGCTGCCCTTCCTATTATTTTTGCCAGCATCCTCACAGGTGACAAATGTGTCATAGAAAATCTACCTCCGGTAAAAGATGTCAGCACAGCCCTTGACATACTCAGAACAATGGGCGCATCGGTCCATATGCTCAACAAGACCACCGCGGAAATAGACACCGCTCATGTTGCACCCGGCATATCTCCCTATGACCTTGTCAATAAAATGAGGGCTTCGACCTATCTTATCGGGGCCGAACTCGGCAGATTCGGCTGGAGCAAGGTAGGCATGCCCGGCGGCTGCGACTTCGGAGTGAGGCCGATTGACCAGCACATCAAGGGGTTTGAGGCGCTCGGGGCCGAGATTTTTATTGAAAACGGTTACATAAACGTGCGCTGCCCGGGTCGGCTGACCGGCTCGTCGATATATTTTGATATCAGCTCGGTGGGTGCAACCTGCAATATAATGATTGCCGCTTCGGTCGTCGAGGGTACGACAATAATCGACAACGCCGCCCGCGAGCCGCATGTTGTCGATTTGGCGAACTTCCTCAACACCTGCGGTGCCGATATCACGGGCGCCGGCACAAACATGATAAAAATCCGCGGCGTCAAAAAGCTGCACGGATGTGAGTACGCGATTATCCCGGATATGATAGAGGCCGGTACCTATATGGCTGCGGTCGCTTCGGCCGGCGGAAGACTGAACATCCGGAATATTATACCCAAACATCTTGAATCGATTTCGGCCAAATTCCTTGAAATGGGCGTTTCAATCACCGAATATGACGATTATATCACGGTTTCCTCAAACGGCAGGCTCAACCGCGTAAATGTAAAGACCCTTCCGTATCCCGGCTTCCCCACAGACATGCAGCCCCAGGTTGCAGCCCTGCTCTGCACCGCGGAGGGAATCAGCACGATTACCGAAGGGGTATGCGACAACAGGTTCAGGTATCTTGATGATTTGCGGCGCATGGGGGCAAATGTGTCTGCAGACGGCAGAACCGCCACCATTATCGGGGTTGAGCGGCTCTCGGGCGCTCCGGTGAGGTCTGTTGACCTGCGCGCCGGCGCAGCCATGATAATAGCCGGGCTTGCGGCCTCTGGTACCACCATTATCGAGGGAGTTGAATCCACACTTGACCGCGGATATTACGACATCGTCGGCAAGCTCCGTCGGGTAGGCGCCGATATAAAACGGGTTCAGGTCTCAGAAACCGAGTCAATAAGGATGGTGAACTGAACCGGCAGCTCGCGCGCACCCTGCCCGCATATGTACTTCCGAGGGTTATTCTCTGCCTCACCATCCCGCAGGCTCAATCCTTCACCTAAAAGCCGCTAAGCGGGTATTTCCCAGTCCCGGGCAACACACAGGCTCAGATCTCCACCTGTATTAGCGCTGCCTGCCGGACTTTTCGGGGCAACCTATAAGCCAAACTTTACATTTCATCCTGCCATCTCGCATTTACTTAAAAAAACAAAACCGGACGCTGAATTCGACAGCGTCCGATTTTTGTGTCTATTCTACGATTTATTTCTGTTTTTTTACCGTTTTTGCGGGCGTTTATACTAAATTTTGCCCCTGCCGTTCTGTAATTTGACCGATTTTTTGACTCGCCGATATTGTGTCGTACTAAAGTTTATCCTCATTTTTCAACGCAAAATTTAGTACTTTCTGATTTCCGGTGGTAAAATTATAGAACCCCAATCAAAATAAAATCAGTTGCTCTTATCGGGGTAAAATGCTTCTATGTAGCACGACCCGCGGGCATATAAAGCAAGACAAGCAAAAAACAAGAGCAGGTACTTCCCTGCTCTCATGTTGCGTTCTGTGATTGCTGGATGCATTTTGGACAGTTGGGCTAAAGGCGGCAAACGCGGGCCATGTGCCCCCGCTTCTCCACCAGCGATAAAGGTTTGAAAGTTTTCGGGGATTCTCAAGACTTTTTTAAAAGGGTCTCGAGCGGGGGTTCGGGGGCGGAGCCCCCCCGTAAGTAAACCGGGGTGCGAGACGGAGCCACACAAAAAAGCGGGGCTGAGCCCCACCTTCTTATGTATCATCGCAGGAATCATTTGAGCCGGGCGTGGCCGCCGGGTTATTGTAAATGTTCATCATCGGATACCTGTTTTCGATGATGGCATTCATCCCGGCCCGCATGTTTTCAAAATTGCGCCCTCTCATAATCGGGGCATAGTTCTTCCCCGCTATCACCACATGCTCAAGCATCTGTATTCCCACCAGGCCAAATGCCGCCCTCAGCATTTCGGTGGTCGAGATATCGTCGCTCGACGGCACCGCCACCCCGTTCGGATGATTGTGCGCAACTACAACGTTTGAGGCGCGTTTGAGCAGCGCCTTTTCAATCATAAGTCGCGGGAGCATGACCGCGGTATTTACGGTGCCGTCGCAGATTCTGGCGCAGTCGATAAGCCTCATGCTGTTGTCGAACATCATAAGATAAACCCGCTCGACGTTGATACCGACATAAAGGTTTGCAAGATACTTGCAGATTTTGCTCAATGAGTCAAAGCACTGGCCTTCCCTGTTGTTTTCGGAGAGCACTATTTTCCGGTTGATTCCGGCAACAAGCCGGATGAGCAACGCACTTGATTCGCCGATACCGAAAACGCGCAATAGTTCCTCGTAGGAAGCCGAAAACACGCCGGCGAGCGAGCCGAACTCCTCGATAAGCCGGTGCGCGGTTTCGTTTGTGTCGGAGCGCGGAATCGAATAGAACAGGAGAGCCTCGAGCAGCTGATGCTCCTCAAAGCCGTCTGTTCCCTCGGCAATTATCCGCCGCCTTATCCGTTCCCGGTGACCGTCGTGCATAAGCCCTACCGTATGCCTTTCTGAATACTCAATCCCCCCTCGCGCATCGTGCTGCGTTTCATATTGCGGTATCGCCGCACAATGCCGAGCAGGATATTCACAACATCCTCCATGCCCTCGGCGGTTATGTGCTCATACGGGCCGTGGAAGGCATAACCCCCTGTTCCGAGATTGGGACAGGGCAGCCCCATGAACGAGAGTCTTGCGCCGTCTGTTCCGCCGCGTATCGGGCGTATTTGGAGCTCGACTCCCGCATCCTTTGCCGCAGCCAGGGCATTCTCAACAAGATGATAATGCGGCATTATCGCCTCGCGCATGTTTCTGTACTGCTCTTTGATTTCCAGAACCGCCGTCCCGTCGCCGTACTTTGAGTTGATCGCACGCTCGATATCGCGCAGGATTTCTATTCGTTTATCGAATTTTTCGGCGTCGTGGTCGCGGACGATGTATGACAGCTTCGCCTCGCCGACGCTGCCCTCCATGCGGCAGAGATGGAAAAATCCCTCGTAGCCCTCGGTGTCCCGCGGGGTCTCGCCGGGCGGCAGCATGGCGTTTATCTCCATGGCGACAAGCTGCGCGTTTACCATTCTGTCCTTGGCGTCGCCGGGGTGAATGCTCACCCCCTTGACTTCAAATCCGGCACCCGCCGCATTGAAGTTTTCAAAAACCACCTCGCCGGCCTCGCCGCCGTCAACAGTATAGGCAAAGTCGGCCCCGAATCCCGCAACATTGAAATAATCGGCTCCGGCTCCGATTTCCTCATCGGGGGTAAAGCAGATTGAAATCTGCCCGTGCGGCTCGCCGCTCTCCTGCAGGCGCTCGGCCATTGTCATAATCTCGGCAATCCCCGCCTTGTCATCGGCGCCGAGCAGGGTATTCCCGTCGGTCACGATGAGGGTTTTGCTTCGAAGCTTTGCAAGATGCGGGAACTCAGAGACGCGCAGCACCCGCCCGCTCTGCCCGAGGGCAAGGTCGCCGCCGTCGTAGCAGGATATCACCCGGGGACTTACACCCTCGCCTGAAAAATCCGGCGAGGTGTCAAGATGAGCAATAAATCCGATTCTCACGGCGTCCTCATAGCCCACCGACGCCGGGATGGTCCCGTAGACATAGCATTTGTCATCGACCCGGACATCGACTGCCCCGAGCTCGCTTAGCTCGCCGGCAAGCAGCCGCGCAAGCTCAAACTGCCCCGGCGTGCTGGGCGTGGTTTTGCTGCCCTCGCTTGACGCCGTGTTGATTTTTACATATTTTAAAAATCTTTTGTATGCCTTCACCCGATATTCCTCGTGATATTACAGTCTGTATACACAGTTGGTCGGGACATAATCGACCCCCATGTCAATGGCACGCCGCATTATTTCGGGGGTGTCGGCGGCACGGAAGCAGACCCGCAACCCCGCCTCGTGAACCCTCTCGACCAGCCCCTCGGGTACATCGTCAAGGTCTGAAATCTTAAAGGACATCCCCGCATACCCGAGCCCGACCAGACGCGGAATATTCTCCTCATTGCTGAATATATGGTGGACAAAAACCTTGTCCGACCGCGCCCTTGCCTCCTCAAGGTGTTCAAGCTTCACACTTGAGAAAACGCAATACTCCTCAAGCCCCATGCGGCGGACCAGGTAAAGCGCCTCCCCGACAATATCCGTCTTCAGCTCAACAAAGGCAACCGAGCCGTACCGGCGGCAGACCAGAAGGTACTCAAGAAAGGTCGGTATCCGCAGCTCATCGGGGGTATGCGCGCCTACATTGCTGCCGGCGGTTATGTGAAGTTTTCTCAGCTCGGCGAGCTTCATATCGGCGATAGCACCCTGCCCCGTGGTCAGCCCGTCTACTTTTTTGTTGTGAAAGCAGACCAGTTCGCGGTCGGCGGTCATGTGCACGTCGGTCTCAATCGCCCAGACACCGAGCCTGCCCGCCGCCTCGAATGCCGGCAGTGAGTTTTCGGGCTCGAGCGCACAGGCGCCCCGGTGGGCTATTATTTTTGGATGATTCCAGGAGTTGCGCTGCACGAAAAGGCCATGCATCAATGCTATCCTCTCAATGCTATTAATGTGATTATATCATACATGCCGTAATTCAACAACAAGGAAAGCAGATTTTTATTATATTTGCTTAACCTTCTTAAAGCTCTTTTTCCCGCGCCTGAATATCCTGCCGCCGGCAAGCTCGGCTTTTGTATAGGTTTTCCTGATATCAGTGACCCGCTCGCCGTCGACCGACACGCCGCCCTGCTCAATAGCCCGCCGCGCCTCGGACCTTGAGCCGACCAGCCCGGCTTTGGTCAGAATCGTGATAATGTCTACCGTGTCGTCCTTGAAGTCGTCGTCACAGAGGGCAACCGTCGGGACTTCGGCCTCGGCGCCCGCACCGAACAGGG
This sequence comes from Eubacteriales bacterium, assembly GCA_050946195.1. Classification (GTDB taxonomy): domain Bacteria; phylum Bacillota; class Clostridia; order Oscillospirales; family CAG-272; genus UMGS1002. The sequence continues at coordinate 20,671 of JBMNUI010000009.1, read as the reverse complement.
CTCGCGCTGCGGCTTGTGCAGCCCCGGCATTTTCCTCGCCGTGAACCATTGTGGTCAGCTCATAAGCGAGGATTTCCTTGGCCTTATTGAGCTGGGCTCCCTCCCATCTGTCCATCTCGTCAATCTGCTCGAGTGGCAGGAAGGTCAGCCTTCTTATACATCTGAGCACATCGGCGTCGTCCACATCGCGCCAGTACTGATAGAAGTCAAAGGGGCTGGTCTTGTTCGGGTCAAGCCAAACCGCATTGCCGGCGGTCTTGCCCATCTTAACCCCTTTTGAGTCAAGTAATAGCGGGAATGTCAGAGCGTTGGCGTCGCGCCCGAGCTTGCGGCGGATCAGCTCGGTGCCACCCAGCATGTTCGACCACTGATCGTCTCCGCCACACTGCAGGTTACAGTTATATTTTTCATTGAGCGAGAGGAAGTCATAGCTCTGCATTATCATGTAGTTGAACTCAAGGAAGGAGAGCCCCTTTTCAAGCCGCTGCTTGTAGCACTCGGCGGCGAGCATCCGGTTTACGCTGAAATGGATTCCGACATCTCGGATGAAGTCTACATAATTGAGCCCGAGCAGCCAGTCGGCATTGTTGACGAGTAGTGCCTTGTTTTCCGAAAAGTCGATAAATCGGCCTATCTGCCGCTTGATGCACTCGCAGTTGTGCGCGACAGTCTCCTTAGTCATCATCTGGCGCATGTCGGTGCGGCCGGAGGGGTCGCCTATCATTGCGGTGCCGCCCCCGACTAAGGCAATAGGCGTATTACCGGCAGCCTGCAGGCGCTTCATGAAGGTGAGCGCCATGAAATGGCCGGCGGTCAGCGAGTCGGCGGTCGGGTCGAATCCTATATAAAAAACAGCTTTTCCGTTGTTTATCAGGTCTTTAACTTGTTCTTCGTCGGTACACTGGGCGACAAGCCCGCGTGCGACAAGTTCCTCATATAGCGTCATCTTCGTTTCCCCGATTTTTTTAGCTTGCGGCACAACATATGTTTGCTGCTGTAGTATGCATTATATACCATTGTGCAATAATTGTCAATATAAAAGAGCACACCGCCCGGCGCCCCTCGTTTTTTCCACACAAAACAAGCAAATTTTCGGTGTATGAGTGCCATTGCCCCGCAATAGACCGGCAATTTGTATAAAAGCGCTTTGACGGTACCAAAATAACATTAGTCTGTGTCTGCCGGCCGACTTCGACTGCAAAAACTCCGGCAGGAATTATCTGTGGGATTGATATGAACGAAACAAGAGAAGGCTGGGAACTGCCGCTCGTGCCGGCTGTGCCGGCTCAAATGGCCCGGCCGGTCTACGGCGGCCTGCCAAAACGCCTGTTTGACATAATCGTCGCCTCAATTCTGCTTATCATCGCGGCCATACCGATGCTGCTGGCCGCTTTTGCGATAAAGCTCGAGGGGGGCGGGGGCGTGATTTTCCGGCAGGTAAGGGTCGGTGCCGGCATGAAGCCCTTTGTATGCTATAAATTCCGGACAATGAAGCCCGACGCGCCGCCCGACCGCGCGAGCGCCGCCCTTGAGCATCCCGAGCGCTACATCACGCGGGTGGGCGCCGCCCTGCGCAGGTTCAGCATAGACGAACTGCCCCAGCTTTTCAATGTCATGATGGGCGACATGTCGCTGGTCGGACCGCGGCCGGTGATCCCCGGAGAGACCGAGCTTGTTGAGCTGCGACGCCGGCTGGGGGTGTACGGCGTGAGACCCGGTATCACCGGGCTGGCTCAGGTGCACGGCCGCGACTGTATTTCGGTCAGCCGCAAGGCGGCGCTTGATGCCGAATATGTCCGCCGCATGTCGCTCTGGCTTGACATTGCACTGCTCTGCCGGACCTTCTTCTGCGTCATATTCTGCCGTGATGTGCATGAGGGCAAATAAGCAGACATATGCCGGTAAGCATAATGCCCGCAACATGACAGGGGACTTTAAATGGACAAGCACAAGCTGATAAGAGCCTCGGCCGCGGCCTTCACGGCTCAGGGTGTCACCGCCGCGGTGAGCGCGGCAACCGTCCTGCTTCTGGCCGGAAGGCTGGGCGCCGCCGAATACGGGTTCTGGCAATTGTATACCCTGGCCGGTTCGTTTTCCGGCCTTTTTCATCTGGGGCTCTGCGACGGAATATATCTGCGGCTCGGCGGACAGAAATACGAAGAGCTCGATTTCGGGGGACTGGGCCACCAGTTCCGGCTGATGGTGCTGCTTGAAGTTGCTGCGGCGGCAGCAATCATCCCCCCGGTCATCTTAACCTGCGGCGGGAGCGGGAGAGCTTGGGTACTCTGTGCGGCTCTCGTATATATGCCGGTGTTCAACGCCGCGGCTTTTCTCGGGTATCTGCTTCAGGCCACCGGACGGACCACGGCATATTCGATGTCAATAGTCATCGACCGGGCGGCCTTTGTCATCCTTGCGGCGCTGGCCGCCCTTTTGGGAGCCGACAGCTACGAGCCGTATATTGCGGCAAGCATTGCCGCAAAGCTGCTCTCGCTTCTATACTGCATATCAAAAAACCGGCGGGTAGTCTTCACTTCCGGCCGTGCGCCATTGGCGCAGACTGTCGCCGACATCTCGGCGGGCTCACGATTGCTCTGGGGGAATCTTTCGGGTCTGCTTGTAGTCAGCGCGGCGCGGATTGCCGTGATTTTTCGCTGGGGAGAGGCCGAGTTCGGGCGAATTTCGCTGGCAATCACCCTCTCGGGGCTTATCATGCAGTTTGGCGCACAGATTGGTATGGTAGTCTTCCCGGAGCTCCGGCAGGAGGTCAACGAAGCACGGCAGCGCATAATCGCGCGGATGCGGGTTGCCTTGGGGCTGGCGCTGCCGGCCGTTTTTCTTGTTTACTTCCCTGCAAAGCCGGCAGTTGCCGCCTGGCTCCCGCAGAATACCCTCGAGTCCTCCTCTCTGGCGCTCCTTCTGCCGCTCTGCCTTTTCGAGGGCAAAACCCGGCTGGTAAACCAGACCTGCCTTAAGGTCATGAGGCTTGAGGGCCGACTGCTCTCGGCAAACCTGCTCTCTGCCGCATTTAGCATTGTGCTCTGCTTTTTCTCGGCATATGTGCTGGGGAGCCTTTGGGCTGTACTGGTCAGCGCGGTTCTTGCGGCGGCCCTGCGCTGTTTTCTCAGCGCGTATCCCGTAGCCGACACAGAAGAGCGGCTTTCTGCCTTCATGGAGCTTTTGTCCGACCTTGCAATCTCGGCGGTATTCGTCAGCGCGGCGTTGCTTTTGCCCGAGCTTGCGGCCTTAATTGTGTATGTCCTGTTTTATGCAGGATATATAATTTTAAGGCGCACCGATCTGGCGATTCTGCTGCCCGAAAGGGTATAAGAAACACAAAAAAAACGCGCACGCTTGACTTCCCCGGCAACAACACTAAAAAAGGGGGAAAAGTCATCGCGTGCACGCTTTTATAAACCGGAATACAGTGAAATGAGTGCAGCTCCGTGCGCGACCCTGCCGCGCCTTTTTTCACTTTCTCCTGAGCTTCCCTATCACCCGGCCGCTGCAGTATACCTCCGTGAAGTTCTTAAGCAATATGTCTCCGTACTCGGGGTTGAGCGAGATTAACCGGTCACCGCCGAATATTTTGAAGTAGCCCGCACCGTCCAGCAGATAAATTGCCGGCTCCCCGACCTGCACCTCGTCGCAGCGCTGCACAAGCACGATATCCCCGTCGCGGTATTTGGGCTCCATGCTGTCGCCGCTGATACGCAGTGCAAAGTCGGCATCTTTTGTCTTTGCATTGTCAGGAATAGTGATTTCCTCGGCGGCGCTGTCGTCGAGATACTCGCCGGGGCCGGCCGAGACCGGCAGGTTGTAGAGCAATATCGTACGCTTGGAATACTCCGACTCACCCCGCGCCAAAGCCGGGCTGCTGACCTTACCCATCGGCAGGATTTTCGCGCGGGGAGATGCGGCGTTTTTGTACTCCTCGACCATAAGCCGCTCTAATTCTTTGTCGAGCACCGCACGCACAATCTCCCGGCCGTGCCGGTCAAGCCTGCGGTACTCCTCGATAAGCCTTATCTCGTCCGGTTCGAGCGTGTAGTTGTTGGTGTTTTCGGGTATTCCGTTCACAATATAATCAAGCGAGCAGCCCAGCGCCTCGCAGATTGCCACGATATTTAACAGCTTCGGTGACTCCGAAAAGCCGGCAAGCATCTTGCTCAGGGTGCTCAGCGGTATGCCGGTCATCTCGGAGAGCTGCTCGTTTGTGATTTTTTTCTTGCTTTTCTCGGCCTTTATTCTGGCAAGATAATCCATAATTCGCCCCTTTGCGCCATTTTTCTCTTTCAGGAATCATTATACCACATAATTTCCTTTTTGTAAAGATATTTTCGAAATTTATTTTCCGTTTTTTGAAATTTTTCTATTGACAAGTCCGGTGTCCTATGCTATTATTATGTCACAGGACAGGTCTACCTCGGGTCTCGGGTCAGGAAATAACCGTAAATGAAATTCGGAAAACCAAAACAATAAAAGTTAAAATATCGGCAAGTTACCGCCGGAAGGACATCTCGGCATATGGATATCTACATTAATAATCTGAATAATCTGCCGGAAAAAACGAATAAATCTGCCAAAAGCCTCACCCGCACCGAAGGCACGGAAACCCGCGAGGGTATTTCCCTGCCGGTACCTCGCGGCGGTGTTTCTGCCGTTCTCGAAAGGCTCCTCTACCTGCTCGACAGGCTAATCGACCTGCTTTCGTCAAGCGGCGTGCTGCGTACAATCCGCGTCATTGTCAGCGTCGCCTGCTTCTTTGCGGTACTTGGGATTATCGGCGGCATCGAGCGCGGGGCGCTGGACTGGAGGGTCGGGGTCGCGGCCACGCTCGTAACAGCAGCGCTCGAGGCCTTATGTCTCAGAAAATGCAGATAACTCAATATACAATAGTCCCGGCCGCAGCCGGGACTATTGTATAAATCCGCACGGGCGATCGCAGATCGCCCCTACGGCTAATAATAAAACACTCCTATAACCGAAAGGCTACCCCGCCTTTCTTTTTATTATATCTGCAAGCGCCTGGGCGACAAGCCTTGCCGCCTCCTTGGCCTCCGAGAGCGAATTTCCGCTCGTCCCCACCTCGAGCAGCATCGTCATCGGCGCATATTGCTGGTTGTATGCCGAGCTCCGCAGGTAAACCGGGCGGCACATATTGCCGTATCTCTCGTTGAGCACGCTCCGCAGCTTGAGCGCCAGCGCAAGGTTGTTCTGCCAGTTATCATAGTCGGCCCCGTTGTAGTCGCTGCCGACCACGCACATCACCTGCGCGCAGGCCTTGCCGTCGGCAAGCATCACCGGCCTGATTATCGAGCCGTCGGATGTGGTGATCGAGTCGCGGTGAACGTCAATCACATATTGTATTGAAGGATAGTTAGCCAGATACTCCCTTATTGTCGCCGCCGCGCGTATGTACGAATCCTTGTAGGATTCCAAATCGTGCATTGTGGTGCAGTGCAGGGTCCTCACCCCGTTTTCGTTCAGCACGTCGGCAATAACCTTGCCGACCGCCACCACATTCTGAGTTATATCGCTTGAGCGCGCAAACTCGCCGTCGGCCTCGGAATATGAAATGCTCCCTTCCTTGCTGTATGCCTCGGTCCCGTGGGTGTGTATTATTAACACCACAGGATTCCCAACCGGGTATATCGCCGCTCCGAGGAAGTCAAATGCCGGAATTGCGTCTTTTGAGTTGAGCAGCGCCGAAATTTTAGGCGCGTAGGCAGTCTCGTTGAAGAAATATGTCTCACCGTATGAGACAAGACTCATGTCCATCGGGACTATCGGCGAGTTGCCCGGCGGGACCTGCGAGTAATCAAAATAATAAAGATTATCCGGGTCGACATAAACCGGCTGGGTGTCGGCATTCGTACCGGAGTCGGTGGTTTCATCCTCCTGAACCCCGGTTTCCTTTTTTCCGCTCAGTACATCTATGAGGCTCCTTATAATGTCCAGAAAGCTCCTGTCTGCCCCGCCGTCTGTTACCAAAGTATCCGTTTCGGTATCCCCGGTTGCGTCCTGCGTGCCGGGCGGGGTGTTGCCGGCATTATCGTGAGTGTCCGATGGCTCGTCGATCCCGGGCTGCCAGGTCGTGCCGGCAAGCCCGCCCGCAAAGCAGCATATCATAAATATCACGGCAAACATGGCCACCCCGAGGGCTATGGTGCTGAAAAAGGCCGCGCCGGTGCGGCCCGCCCTCGCCACCACCGAGCGCCTGCCGCCGTCGGGCAACCTTTTGTAATCTCCGAATAAGTCAATCCTTTCTTTTTCTTCCATAATAAAGCCTCCGCACAGCATTAGCATCGGCATACACACCGCTGTTCGATTATATGCTGCGCGGCGCCCTAATATTCTAAGTCAATCTGTCCGAAAGGCCATGCCGATAGCCCGGGCAAGCAGAACCGCTACTTTTTTCATTATAATATCGCTTTCTTTTGGCGACACGAAGAATTCCCGCCCCTCCTCGAGCACGCGGCGCAAATCGTCGCTGATTTCTCCAATCCCAGCCCGTGAGAGCGCGTCGTAAACAAGCGTCGACGAGTCCACCACTGTCGGCACACCTACCGCCAGCACCGGCCTGCCGACATTTTCCCGGCAAACCGCGCGGCGCCTGTTCCCTATCCCCGAGCCCGGGTTGATTCCGTTGTCGGACAACTGTATGGTGGTGGCCAGCCTTGATACGGCGCGCGCGGCCAGCGCGTCGATAGCGACTATCAGGTCGGGGCGCGCGTTCTCGGTCGCCCCCCGAACCAGCTCCACCGTCTCAATTCCGGTCTGACCCAGCACCCCGGGGGCAAGCGCCGAAATTTCACAGGAGCCGAGCTGGTTATACAAATCTGGAGCAAGAGTGTGAAGGTGTCGGGTCACCTCAATGCGCCTGACGGTCTCTGGTCCGATGGCGTCGGGGGTGATGTCCGAGTTCCCGAGCCCTACCACCAGCACCCCGAAGTTTGAGTTTAATTCTTTTTTGCACATATACTTTGCCATCTCCCGCAGCTCGTCGGCCAGCACCTCGCCAACCTCATCGGTCCGCTCGTCGTCCATCTCCCACATTTTCCCGCAGGTAACAGTAACATAGCGCCCCTCGGGCTTGCCGTAAGCCTCGGCCCCCTCGCGATCCCTGATATCAAGCCTTTGTATTTCGCATTCGCGGCGCTTTTCCTCATGAAATTCCGCCCCCCGACCCCGGTAACCGCCGCCGCACTCTACGGCAAGGTCGGAATGTGCATATTGCCGGTCGTTCATCCTAAAGCTCCTTTTTAGACATTTAGATTAACTAAGGTATAGTATTTGCTCAACACAATAAAATGATAGCCCCGCAAATATGACATTTCCGTGCTCCGGCGGGGATTTTTACCCCTTTGCGCATGTGTAAATTGCATAGTTATTTCAAGAAATTATTGTGCAAGTATCCGAAACTCCCGAAGCTCTCAGAATATTGATTGATAAAAATCCAACTTAATGTTATAATATACAAAGCAATTATGTTTTTTGTTATTTGCTCACGAGGAGGAAATCCCGATTATGATTAAACGCATACTTTCCCTCATGCTCTGCCTTGTGCTTACAATACCGCTGCTTTCGGCATGCAACGATGATGGAAAAGAAGAAACACCAGAGGACAAGGGCGCATACATAAAGATGTATCTGACCGACCTGGTTTATGACCTCGACCCTATGTTTTCAATGAACAATAAATCCCAGCAGAAAATTGTCAGCCTGCTCTTCTCGGGCCTTTTCAGGCTTGACGAAAACGGCAAGGTTAAAAAGGACCTTGTCAAGAGCTACAAGGTCAGCTTCGACGACAACGCCCAGGAATATAAAATGACCATAGAACTGAATAAGACCTACTGGAGCGACGGCACACCGGTCGACGCCGCCGACGTCATTTATGCCTGGAAGCGCATACTCGACGTCGAAAACTCCAACCCGGCCGCCCCCCTCCTCTTTGACATCAAGAACGCCCGCGCCGTGGTTGAGGGCGATTTGTCTATCGACGACCTCGGCGTCACCGACCCCGACCAACTTGTGCTTGAGATAACCTTTGAGAAAAAGATTGATATAAACCGGTTCATTCTGAACCTCACCAGCCCTGCTCTCGTTCCCCTGCGTGAAGATGTGGTCGGAAGAAACGAGGACGACTGGGCGAAAAAACCGGCGTCAATTGTCTGCAGCGGCCCCTTCACCCTGCGCAGCGCCGATTATACCGTCGGCAAGGAAAAGATGGTGCTTGAGCGCAACCCCTACTACTTCCGCGACAAGACCAAAGACCCGCTCGACATTTCTGTCACCCCATACAGGCTGGAAATCGACTTCTCGCTCTCCGATGAAGAATTAAGAAATAAGTTCGACAACGGCGAGATTTTCTATATCGGCGAAATTCCGCTCTCCCTGCGTGAGTATTACGCCGACTCTGCCGTGGTTTCCGACGAAATGTCGACTCATGTGTATTACCTGAACCAGAAGTCCGAAATTAATGGCGAATATTTCTTCGCCAATGATGCTGTCCGGCGCGCGCTCTCATTAGCTATTGACCGCGACACAATCGCTAAGTCGGTTGTCTTTGCCAAAGCCGCCACCGCACTTGTGCCCTACGGCGTGTTTGATTCTATGTCTCCCAAAAAGCTCTTCCGCGATGCCGGTGGAGCGATTATCTCGACCGCACCCAATATTGCAGAGGCAAAATCAATTCTCTCCTCTGCAGGTATAACCCCTTCGAATTATAGCTTTTCGATTACGGTCCGCGCCGAGGACGAGGTGCATGTCATGATTGCCGAGATGGTTCAGGCTGCGTGGCAGGAGCTCGGCTTTAACGTGTCGCTCAACAAAATCTCGGCCATTGTCAATGACGACTACAATCCGCTGATTGAGGATACCCCTATGGATATTATGGACGACCTTTACAACGAAGTCCTGTACTTCGGGGACTTTGAGGTTATCGCTCTCGACCTTATCGTCCCTTCGCCTGATGCCTTCTCGGTTCTCGCGCCCTTTGCCAAGGCCTTTGCAGGCCGGGCCATAGAAATGAAAACGACACCTTCGGAGTCGAAGTCTTCGGAATCGGAGGAAGAGGAAAACCCGATCCTGCCCCACATTACAGGGTTTGATGACGGAGAATACAACGCCCTCATCGAGCAGATATTTGTAGAAGAGGATTACGCAAAAAGAACAAGCCTGCTGCATGAAGCCGAGACCAAGCTGCTTGAGAAAATGCCGGTAATCCCGATAATATTCAATCAGGATGCTTATGTGATCAGCCGCGAGCTGTCGCGCTATTCCTCCTCCTACTACCAGAACAGGCTGTTTGTAAAACTGAAACTGAGGAATTATCAAAAGTACATTGAAACCACTGACACAGAAGCTACAGGCGAATAAGCATTGCAGTAATTCTTAAAACCAAAAAAGGCGCGGCGCCGGAAATTCACGGCGCCGCTTTTTGCTCAATTGCCAAAAAACGCGGGACATATTTGTTATAATATTATAAATTTGATAAAAACACTTGACATCAGGATGTTAAATATGCTAAACTGAATTGCTGAAAAAGTATATTTTACGGAGGTTGGTATGAAAAAAGATATTTTAATCAGATTATTATGTTTTTTCACCGCAGCTCTCATGGTACTCTGCATGCTGGCTGCCTGCACCGAAAACAAAGAGATAGATGAAAAAGAAGATACTTCCGCGCTTGGCGATGATACAGGTGATGAAGACTCTCCCCAAACTGTCGATGAGAACGGCTACATACTGGACACGGTCCCTACCGACACTCTTGATTATAACAGGAAGGTAACCCTGCTCTACTGGTCGGATGTCGAGCATGAGGAATTTGTATCCGACGGGCAGGACGGCGAGCCGGTAAACGACTCAATCTTTTTGCGCAACCTTGCTGTTGAGGACCGGCTCGGAATTGATCTTGACTTTACATCGACCCCTGCCAATTCAAGCAACGTTGCTAATTGGGTCGCTCACGTGCGGAACGATATCTCGTCGGGAGCAAAGTCCTTTGACCTGATGGCAGCCTACAGCCTCTCGATGGCCTCCACCGCAAGCAACGGGCTCTGTTATAACCTCCTTGACCCCGATTGTGTATACCTTAACTTCGACATGCCCTGGTGGCCTGACCGCCTGATTACCGAAGCCACGATAAACGACAAGCTGTATTTCTGTTCGGGCGACATCTCGGCAAACGCCCTGTATATGATGTATGTCTGCTATGTCAACAACAAAATTGTCGAAGAGCGGGGACTTCCCAATGTTTTCGAGCTTGTCGAGAATAACCAGTGGACATACACAAAGTTCATTGAGATGTGCGCGGGAATTTATAACGACAACAACGGTAACGGTATTAAGGATGTCGGCGACCAGTTCGGGTACATGACCGGGACAATACACATGGACCCCTGGTTCTACGGTTCGGGCGCGCTGATTGTCGACAAGGATGAAAACGGCAATCTGCGGATGTCCCCCTCCTTTGGCGGTGAGAAGGTCATCAAGACACTTGAGATGCTCAACCGCCTGCTCCACGACACCAATGACGGAATTGCAACCGGCAGCACGGTTTACCACCAGAAGGAGTTCAACAACGGAAACCTGCTCTTTACCACCGACCGGGCACGCATAGCCATAACGCAGCTTACCTCCGAGGATCTCGACTTTTCAATTGTCCCCTTCTGCAAATATGACGAAGCACAGGAGAGCTATGTCACCGTCATGGGCAACCCCTTCACCCTCTATGGTATACCCATCAACGCTATTGAGGAAGACCTCCCGATGCTCTCGGCGATACTCGAAGTATATGCCTCCGAATCCTACCGCAAAGTGACCCCGGCGCTTTATGAGATAACCCTCAAGACAAAATATGTCCACAACGAGGATTCGGCACGCATGTACGACATAATTCGGGAGAACCTCACCTTTGACCTCGGCAGAATCTTTTCAAGTGAGCTGATGGGACAGAGCTCATTCAGAAACGCAGTGCTGAATAACAGCGCCGGCTCATGGGCATCTCTGACAAAAAGCTATCAGCGAACCATACCTGCCAAACTTGAAAAACTTATTACGGCATACGAAGACTAAATAAAAAGAGCAGCCACCCCCGACAACCGGAGGTGGCTGTTTGTCTGCTTTAAAGCATAAAGCATGACTCGCCCGGGTTTTTTATGTACTGGCTACCTCGGTTTTGTTCCTATCCCTGATACACACTACTTCAAGGAGGCATTTTTCTGAAAAGGGGTTTCGTAGATTTCAGACCTGACCGCCTATACGAACAAACAAATGGATGTAACCAAGACCTATTGACATATCTGTAATAATATTGTACAATATACATTACTGAGGTATAATCTCTGGCTGTATGGTAATTATACCAAAATCAAACGAAAGGGATAGGGCGATTTATGAAAAAGCTTGTAGCTGTCTTTATGGCTTTGCTGTTGCTCTCAATGCTTCTTGAGTCCTGCGCCGTATCTGAGGAGAACAAAGGCGATGATACCGGCGGCAATAATATCGACTCTTCCGCAACTGATAATGGACAGTCCCTGGTAGACAGCAACGGATACCTGCTCGACTCTGTACCTAATGACCTGAATTTCGGTACAACCATCACGATCCTTTACTGGTCAGACGTTGAGCAACCCGAATTTAAGGTTGATGAAATAACCGGTGACATAGTAAAAGACGCTATATATGGCCGCAACCTGCAGACCGAAGCCCGCCTGGGGATCACGCTCAATTGGGTAGGAACACTCGGCAACTTCGACAACCAGAAAAACTTCATAACCACGGCCTTCAACAGTATCTCCTCAGGTGGCGAGTATGACATATTTGCAGGATATAGCATGACCGGTGCCACCCTTGCCGTAAACGGATATGTGCTTGACCTGAACAGTCTTAACTACCTTGATTTTGAAAAGCCCTGGTGGCCGGATTCGCTTATCGGGAAGGCAACCATCGGCGACAAGCTGTATTTTGCTTCGGGCGACATTTCGACAAACATGCTACATATGATGTATGCCGTCTTCTTTAACAAAAGGATGATAAGCGAATATGGACTTGAGTCTCCTTATGACCTGGTCAACAGCGGCGCCTGGACCCATACAAAGATGTTTGAAATGGCCACAGGTATTTACAGCGATCTCAATCCCGATAACACCAAAGACATAAATGACCGCTACGGTTTTGCCACGTCCAGTATTCATTATGACGCCTTCTTCACCGGCGCCGGCCTCAATACGGTTGAAAAAGGAGAAAACGACTGGCTTGTTATCTCCCCGACCTTCAATTCCGAGAAAACCCTGACACTTCTGAACAATATAACCTCCTTCATGTGGAACGGGAACGACGGATACCACGGTGCTACCGGCGCAATTTTCGCACTCGACAACACACTCTTCACACTCGACCGTTCGTATATGGCATTGCTCCGAAAAGACGAAATATCCTTTGAGTACGGAATCGTGCCTGTCCCGAAGTTTGACGAGGCGCAGGAAAAATACGTCACCTGCCTTGGTTTCCCCTATACGATGTATGCCATTTCAATGGCAACAAAACAATCCGACACAGCCGCAGCAACTCTTGAGGTTCTCTGCTCCGAGGCTTACAGACAGACGACTCCCATGCTCTTTGAAACCACAATGAAGTATAAGTACACCTCTGACGACGAGTCCGTCAAGATGTACGACATAATACGCGAATCGGTCAGCATTGATATAGGCCGCATATTTACCACCGAGCTGAACAACCTCTCATATTCGCTCTTCAGAAACACGGTCGTCAATAATACGGTAGGAAACTGGGCGTCCGCTTTCAAGGGAAACTCCAGGATTTTTGAGAAATGTCTTGAGAAGATCAACAAAAGTCTGGCTGAACTCGATTCCAAACAATAAAGAAAAAGCCCCGTGCAGAATCGGCTCGGGGTTATTTGTTCTAACTTCAACCCCGTCCTGATTATAAACAGCATAAATTTACGGAAAAGAAGGTGAACTGTTGTCGATACACCGACGCCTCATGGGCGGTAGCAAAGGTAATGGCTTTCACGAAATAGAATTTCAGCCAGCAGAAACCGGGCTACCACAAACGCGGCAGCTTGGTTTGTTAAAACAATAATATTTCAACGACCAAACTATATTGCTATTTTTATATATGTATTATTGCATTATGCCGTAGCCTGTGCTATATTTATATATGGAAGTGGCTCTCATATGCCGCGCTCATCCCGGGGATTTCAACTTTGAGCTTTCCTGCTATCGCAGGACCCCGGAGATTTTACGTGAACATCTCGGCAGGTACATTTATGAGGTCGGGACCTACCTTATCGATCTGTACGACAAAGCATAACACTTAATAATGTTACGCCCGTGGTTTTATCCTTTCCCGGCTTCATATGGCCAATTGGATAAAACCACGAGCTTTTATTCACAATTCTGAAGTTAAACCTTTGCTTCTTTCTTGTTCAAAGCCGGCGTTGATTCATATGATGTTATTTGGGAGGAGAATATTTCTTGACTTAGCTATATAGATTTGTTATAATTTGATTAATATAGTTATAATAGCTAAAATATATTAGTGTTTCCCACACGCAATGCATCTTATTTTTATTATATAATTAGGAGGAGCACAGCATGAGAACCAAATTAGTTTGCATCCTGACGGCATTTGTTTTATCACTTAGCCTGTTGTCTGTTATTCAAATCGGCGCGGCTACTCCGGTATTTTTCGATTACTCAATCGACAAAGTAAACTTCCATACGGTAACAGAAAAAGACGGGGTGACCACCGGCACATTCATCAACCAGACAGTGGTAAGCGGTATCAGCATCACGCCGAGCGATACCATGTCGGCCATAATCGAGGGCTCGCAGGATGGCGTGCACTGGGTCAGAATCTGGGAGACCGGACTTTTCAAGAGTCAGTGCGAGTTCGGCCTGTTCCACGGCGTTTACGCAAACTATCTCGACAAATCGGTGCTTGATTCCTCCCCCACTTATGCCTGGACGCATCTGAGGATTATTGCCAGTCCCGCTACGGTTTCATATACATATGAGCTTTACGGATATGAAACCCAGCTTTCAGGCTATACCGTGGCATATGACACAAGCTTCGGCTACAACGGGGTTGAGGCGGTTTCCTACTACAAAGACGACAGATGCAAGAACCTCGGCAATCATGTGCTCAACCAGTGGGGCAAGGGAGACGTGGCGGCGACAGTTGACGGCATAGCTACGCTTACCGTGAAATTTGCCGAGCCAGTCACCATCAATGGTTTTGCCTTTGCCCACAGGAGCGGCGACCCTTTTATTGAACGCTGGAACAATGTTTTATTTCAGGCTTCGGTAAACGGTGTTGACTGGGTGGATTTAGCCGCCACGCCTCCCGATGCCAAAGACACCATGATACTCGACGATCTGGCACTGGTCAGCGTTAATATCGACAACACTACAAAATATCAGTATGCCAGATTGCTCAGCACACAGTTCATATCAATCGGCGCCTTTGATGTTTATGCCGCTGATGCGACACCTCCCGGGGTAACCGACGCTGAAACCACGCTCCCCGAAACCAGTGTGCCGATTACCGAACCGGCAACCGAGCCGGCGACCGAACCGGCGACCGAGGTAACCGACTCTCCCCCTACCACAGAGCCCGAAACCTCGGATACTTCGGCTGCCGACACTTCAGCGTCGGATAGCACGACAACCCCCGATAAGAAAACCGGCGGCTGCAAGTCGGCCCTCGGCACAGCTTTCGGACTGCTTATTATACCGGCGGGACTGCTGATTTCAAGAAAAAGAAAGTGCTGATAGCAGAGTTTTGCAAGCCTGCTTGCCGGCGGCCTTTTGTTGCCGCGGACAATTCAGGCAAGAGAAAGCAAGCTGTCATACTGTAAAACCTGAGCTCGCGCTGTTGCCTGCCGCCCATATGGCGGCAGGCGGCCGGCCGTGTTACACTGTTTTCGGGAAAAAAGAGAAATGAGGAAAATATACACCGTTATACTGCTTATGCTGGTCCTGCCGCTGCTTTTTAGCTCCTGTGATGCTAAAAACGACCCTGCCGACAGCAGCACGAATGACGAAACCACTGTTATGGAGAGCACACTTAAAATTGTTGAGGACGGCAGGGCGGTCTTTACCGTGGTTTATCCTGATGAACCGGGGGCCGAGCTGTATGCCCGGATAAGAAATATGGTTGACGCGATTAAGGAGGCTACCGGAGCGACACTTAAGCTCAAAAGCGACTTTATTAGCTGGAACACGGTGCGCGACCCCGAGGCTTACGAAATACTTGTAGGCAGGACCAACTACGACGAGACGTCACAGGTTCTGTCAGAGCTGAGAGCCTGCGACTATGCCATACGCGCGGTAGGCAACAAGATAGTAATTACCGCGCACACCGACGAGTTGATAAGGCGGGCGGTGAGCTATTTTTGCAAGAACCTGATTGAGGGGAACCTTGTCACGGGAGAGGACGGCAAAGTAAGTCTTTTATTGGAGGAGTATACTTTTTTGGGTACTGTACCTGTCGAATCGCTGAAAATTGACGGCATTGAACTGCGAGAGTATAAAATCGTATATGCGGCGTCAGAAGCCGGCTATGATACCGAGGCGAAGTATTTCCGCGACCTTGTCGCTGAGCGCTACGGGTACGTCCTTGAGGTGGTCCCTGATAAGGACACCTCGGTGTCGGAACACGAAATATTGATAGGCCCTACCAACCGCAGCGAGTCGGCCGAATTTGCAGGGCGCAATCCGGCCGGGCTGTTCGGGTTTTCGATGGGAGTTCAAAACGGCAAGTTTGTAATATGCGGGCGCCCTTATTCCTGTAAGGCAGCCGCACAGCGCTTTTCGTCAAAATATCTTTACACAAAAGAAAGCAGTGTCAGTATCCCCGAAGGTGAGGTCTTCAGCCTGTCGCAGCTTGACAAAACCGATGCACCGCTGGCAGAAGGCGCCAACTTGCGGATAATGACAGCAAACATACTTGCCGAGTTTGAGAGCTGGGGCGGGACAACTCCGGTTTTTGAGCGGGCCGAGATATTTGCCGCGCTTCTCAAAGTCTACAGCCCCGACGTTGTAGGGGTTCAGGAAGTCACCGACCAGTGGTACAAAATCCTCCCGGGGTATATTGACGGCGAATATGCCTTCCTCTGGGAAAAGACGCCCGACGGCCTGACCAACTACTCCTCGATTTTGTACAAGAAAAATAAGTTCAATGTTGTCGACAGCGGCGTTATGTACTTTTCAACAAACGGCAAAAACAACATACGGCTGGTCACCTGGGGAGTGTTTGAAGACATTGCATCGAAAGAGAGGTTTATACTCTTCAACACACACTGGAGCTGGGAGTCGGCTGAGATTGCGCGAACACAGGCGACAGAAGAGGCCGTGCTTATAGGGCAGGTGACAGCAAAATACAACTATCCGATTTTCTGCACCGCTGACTACAACACCGTACAGCTGACCGAAAACTACAATTACTTCCTCGAGCAAACCGGCTTGGTAGACGCAAAATATGTTGCACAGGAGAGAGGGGTGCTTATAAACATTTCGGGCGGCTGCGGCTCTCTGGGCACTCCGCGCGGGGAGACCGGCAATTCAATAGACCATATATTTATCTCGCCTTCAATTGAAGTATTTGCATTTGAGACAGTGGTGATAAACCGGACATTTGACCTGTCAGACCACTCGCCGAAGTATTGCGATGTCAAATTAAAATAAACGGGGGTACATATGAATCCGCGAAGAATACTGATTTGGGTACTACTTGCCGTCACCCCGGCATTTATGCTGGCAGCATGCACACTCGGAGAGTCGGGAACCGAAACGACCACCGCCGGTGCCGATTCCGAGGCCGAAACCACGAAGAGTTTATATGACGAAAACGGTTATCTGCTTGACAGCCTGCCCGACGACCTCAATTTCGGCGGAAAGGAATTCAGGATTTTCACCTGGTCTAATCAGACACAGTGGGAATGGGACGCCGAAGGGATAACCGGAGATATTATCGGTGATGCCATATACAACCGCAAGATAACCGTTGAGGACAGGATGGGCGTCAAGCTGGTCATCACAAAACAGGCCGGCGAATGGGAAAACCGCAACAGTTTCATTCAGACTGTGGCAAACAACGTGCTTGCCAACGCCCAGGCCTTCGACATAGTCGGACAATACACCCCTGCGGCGGCTATCGGTGCCATGCAAGAGCTTTATCTTGACCTCAACAATATTGATTATATTGATTTTTCCAAGCCCTGGTGGCCGGGAGACATTATCGAGTCGAGTTCGATAAACGGCAAGCTTTATTTTACTACCGGCGACATCACGCCGACTCTGATCCGCAGCATGGGCACCGTCATGGGAAACCTTGACCTGATAGAGGCCTATAACATCGAGGATGTATATGCCCTGGTGGATAACGGCACATGGACGCTCGACAAACTGATGGAAATTGCCCTCGGGCTTCAGACCAGCACCGACGGGGGCAGTCAGTTTTACGGCGTTACAATTACCACCAATGTACAATATGACAATCTTTTCTATTCGGCAGGCTTTAAGTTTGTCGACGTCAATTCGGACGGCACAATTTCGCTCTCACCCGACCTCGGCAGCGAGCGGATGATTGACTGGTTTGCCAAGTGCCAGAGCTTTCTCAACAATAATTCCGATGTAGCGCTCTTGGCAATCGATGCGGCCTTTACCTCGGGAGACGCGATATTCCACTTCGGCGGGATAGCCGACGTGCAGAACTACCTGAAAAATATCGACATTCACTTTGCTATTCTGCCGTATCCGAAATATGATACCGCACAGACCGAATACTACACCATCTGCGGGTACTGGGTGTCGATGTACAGCATTCCGATTGACGCCCCCGACCCCACCATGTCGGGAGCAGTACTTGAGGCGCTGGCCTCCTCAGCCTACCGCTCCATAACCCCGTCCTTCTACCGCGATTCCTTCCAGTATAAATATCTTGACACCGAGGTTAACGCCCGTATGTTTGACCTTTTGCACGATACGCTGGTTTACGACACCGGCCGCACCTTCTGCGACCAGATTAACATTTTTTCAGCCTTCCGTCAGGCGGCTTCTCCGGGAACCTCGTGGTCCTCGCTCTACACAAGCAACAAAAATATGTGGAACAGGGCAATTGAAAGAGTATACGATACTCTCGGGTAGCTTCTGCCGGGCATTCAGGCCGAGCAAAAGCCCAAGCCGGGCGACTATAAGCCGCCCGGCTCGCTTTTTGCCTTAAAGCCATCAATTGTAGAAGATAAATACAAAAGCCCGTCGAAGATATATCCCGGCGGGACTTAATGTTTGTTTAATTTGGTTTGTCATATGAGCCTTAAAAAGCATATCCTGCAACACGGAGTCAAAAAAACCTATGGTCATAAAACCATAGGTTTTTTAAATATATCCTCTTTATTTCGGGTCATATGCTTTTGGGGCCGTCTTGACTTTACCGTATTCAAGCACGCTATCGTCGCACCATAAATCAACCCCCATTTTTGTCAGCCATTCCTGTACCGTCTGGTAAGGAAGTTCTCTTGGAGTGACCCCCGCGGCCGCCGCGGCCGCCGCAGCCACGCCGCCGGCCTGCCCTATCGCCATTACAATATTCATGACGCGATAGGTAGGCTATTTGGGCCGAGTGACATTATCATAAAACACAAACGGGGCGTAATAAACAATACTCCCCGTTTAGTTGTTTAAAAGGATCTGAATGTTCTTCCCGCATATATTTCGTTGACTATATATATTAACAAATTATACTATAGGTTCCGGATTCAATCTGGGCAACTCGGGCGCTACATATTTTATCGCTCATCGTGACGATGACTTCGAAAAGGCATACTGCAAGGTTTCGGTGGTTTCTGCATCGAATAACCGCGCCACAACCTTTGGCTCGCCCGAAGCCGGTAGCATTGAACTAACGGTATATGATTTTGACTATGCCGAGCCGACGCCGGGTTACCTGAACGATGACCAGTATGCTTTGTGGTACGGAGAGAATGAGGAAACAACTGCGGAGCCCGAAACCACGACGACCGCTCCTGAGACTACCCCTGAACCCGAAACCACAACCGCAGAGCCCGAAGACACCGAACCCGTCACGACAACGACAACATCTGCATCCGAGGAAAGCAAGACTCCTGAGACAACCTGTTTATGTTAAACTAAAAATGGTCCAAAAACATAGTCTTTTGCAATTGAAAAACGGTCCACTATAAACCAAACCTTTCAGATGATATAATAGTCATCCGGAGGTGTGTGAAAGGATGAAAACATTAGTGGACAAATTGCAGATAATAGGATTAAAAGAAAACGGCTTTTCTAACAGGGAAGTTGCCCGAATGGTTAAATGCGATAGAAAAACCGTAGCTAAATATTGGAATGAATATTTAAGCCAAAAAGCAGAGCTTA
Organism: Eubacteriales bacterium; assembly: GCA_050946195.1. Lineage (GTDB taxonomy): Bacteria > Bacillota > Clostridia > Oscillospirales > CAG-272 > UMGS1002. The sequence goes on along the minus strand of JBMNUI010000009.1, from coordinate 1,244 downwards.
ATGTTCCAAAACAAGACTACAAGGAGCTGCAAGAAAAAATAACAATGCCTCCCAAATATAACAGCGCAAACAGAAAAAGGACTAAATTTACTATTGAGGTCGAAGAGGCATTAAACAAAATTTTAGAGAGTGAGGCAAGAAAGGATAAGGTTTTAGGTTCCCACAAACAAGGTCTCACAAAAGTACAAATCCATGATGCTCTTGTAAATGCTGGTTTTAGCATTAGTTTATCAACAATAAATGCTGAAATTAATCGTATTAGAAATACTACAAAGGAATGCTTTGTTCGGCAAGAATATAGCTATGGTGATAGGCTTGAATATGATTTTGGAGAAGTTAAGCTTGTAATAGGCGGAACAGTAAAGGTTTATCATATGGCAGTCTTGTCCTCGCCGGGTGGCAATTTTCGATGGGCATATTTATACAACAATCAAAAGAAAGATGTATTTATGGATAGTCATGTTCAATTCTTTGAAATGATGGGTGGTGTATATCGTGAAGTAGTATATGATAATATGAAAAATGTTGTAACTCGCTTCATTGGCAGAAATGAAAAGAAACTCAATGAGGATTTAATCAAACTATCTATCTATTATGGTTTTGGTATAAATGTTACCAATTGCTTTAGTGCTAACGAAAAAGGCTATGTTGAAAGCAGTGTTAAAATCTTAAGGAATGCAATCTTTTCCAAGCAATACGAATTTAACACTCTGGAAGATGCAAGGGATTATCTTTCCAGCCAACTAATTAAACTTAATGCAGATAGCAATATATCTGAAGAAAAGGAACATCTACTGCCATACAAACCAAAACTTGAACTTGCTGAAATTAGTGAAAACATAGTAAACTCATATAGCTTTGTTTGCGTAGACAACAATTTTTACTCTGTACCTGAATATTTAGTTGGAAAAACCGTAATAGTGAAAAAGTATTATGATAAGATAGCTGTTTATTCTAATAATACCAAGGTTTGTGAACACCTAAGATTAGATGGATGCAAGCAAATGAAGGTGGATATCTATCACTATCTTAATACCCTACAAAAGAAACCTGGTGCAATCAGGAATTCCCTTGCACTAAAAAGTATACCCAGCCTTAAGAATATATTCGATAAATATTATACACAAAATCCAAGAAAGTTTATTGAGATATTTATGGATCACAAGCATCTAAACATAGAAGAAATAATCAAAGTTTTAGAAGACAAGCAAAACATTATATCCATTGATTTGATAAAAGCACCA
>JBMNUI010000008.1:0-49652 GCA_050946195.1 Eubacteriales bacterium | reverse complement strand
CTGTGTGGCTTGCCTATGACTGTTCATATATCCTCTATATTTTCGGTTCGATTGCGGCTCCTGCCGGTCTTGTCATGTTCATTCTCGGCAGCGTCGGACAGGTCGCTCCCGAGGACATCGACAAAGTAGTCTCGGCAAAGCTCTGGGAATATGACAAGGAACTGCTCGAGGATGTCAGGCTCGCCAAGCGGATGCTAAAGCACCTCAAGTCCGCGAGCATCGCCCAATACGACTATAAGGGCAAGGACCTCAAATCAAAAAAGTGCAAGGACGGCTGGCGCACTTCTCAGTATACCGCGGTTAAGATTTTCTTCCTGACCGATGCACTGAAGTTCATCCGCAAAACAGTATCAGTGCTCTACGACGACGCCGAGCACAACAGCACTGAAGTCACCGAATATCAATACTCAGAGCTCGCCGGAGCCGAAATCATCCGCGACACCGTCACCCTCAAGAACCTGAAGAGTTCATACCAGGTAAGGCGAGCGCGCCTGAAGCTGACCGCAAAGGACGGCAGGACTCTGCTTTTTGTTCAGGTGAGTGACGACATCGACTCCGACACACTTGCCGACAATATAAACAGGCTTATTGCCGGCAGGTTGTCAGGCTGACCCGCACCCGACACCGGGCGGCATGTTGCTGCCCGGTTTTTGCACCCAAAGGGACAAGTGACAAAATGAAGATAGTTCACGCGCCGAACGGCGTAATCTACATAAAATCAAAGCTCATCCCCTGCACTCACGGCTTTGCGGCCCGCGTGGGCGGGGTGAGCAAAGCTGTGCATACGGCGTCGCTCAACCTTGCCTTCGGCCGAGGCGACGACGAGGCGACAGTGCTGCACAATCTCAGACTTTTTAGCGAGGCGGCAGGCTTTGACCCCTGCAGCGTAATATCGCTGCGGCAGGTTCACTCCTCAAACATCCGCACGGTCACCGCCGCCGACAGGGGGCTGGGGTACTATACCCCGAGTAACCTCTGCTGCGACGGTTATGTGACCGCTGACCCGCAGGTGACGCTCGGCGTCAAGACCGCCGACTGCGTGCCAATCCTGCTCTGCGCCACAGACGATAGCGGCAGACCTGCTGTCGCCGCGGCGCTACACGCCGGCTGGCGCGGCACCCTTGCCGGAATTGCCGTACACGGCGTCAATGCGATGATTTCGCTCGGCGCCCGCCCCGGGCAGATTTTTGCCGCAATAGGGCCGGCAATCGGCCAGTGCTGCTTTGAAATTGACACCGGCCTCAAAGATAAATTCTTCACCGCTCTGGGCGCTGAAATCTGCTCCCGCTGCTTTCGCCCGTCCAAAACAAGACCCGACAAGTGGCATGCCGACCTCAAGGGTCTGAATGCACACCTGCTGCGCTCCTGCGGTATCCCGCCCGGCAATATCGATATCTCCGACTCCTGTACCTGCTGCAATCCAAAACTCTTCTACTCCCACCGGCGGGACCATGAACATCGCGGGACTATGCTCTCGGTGATAAACCTGACTACATAAAGCGCGTCCAGCGCTTTATGTTTTTTTGGGGGCGCTGCCCCCGAACCCCCGCTCTCATCCTCAAAAAAATTCAAAACAATATCCCTAATAAAACAGCGCGGGGTCCACCACCCGCGCTTTGTTGCACATTAGTAATCTACATTTTATGACATTAATCGAGAAAACCATATTTTAATTATGGATGTTTGTGGATAATAATAAAAAATATTCTATGACATTATATAAATATATTGACAGAATGTGACGTATTGTGTATAATTGTAAAAAGAAAGGGGGGCATACCATGAAAAAACTCCTCGCATACTTGCTCTTGGTCATGCTGGCAATTACAATCAACTGTACCCCGGTAGAAACCGGGGCGCTGACGGCTGCCTCCCCCTTGTATATAGACAGTGAAGACGATTTTCTCAATATGTCTGCTGACGGTGTTTATTACCTGTCACAAAATATAACCCTCACAAGCTCATGGAACGGCGGGGAATTTTCCGGCACATTGGACGGCGGAGGACATACCATCACGCTTGAAGGTGTGCCGATGTTTATTCTCTTTTCAGGAAAGCTGAAAAACATTCAAATTGAGGGCAGTGTTGGCGCCGCAGGTGCGCCATACCCGGGCCGCGCCGGGGCCGTGGCCTGCAGCATTTTGGGCGGTGCCGAATTGTATAATGTAGATTCACGTGCCGACATCCATGCGGATGGACCTGCCGGCGGTATTGCAGGCTCGGCAAATGTCGGCGGAGACAGTGCTGACGCAAGTGTGAGCTTTTACAACTGCCGATACGGCGGCAGACTTCAGGCCGGCGGTGACAACGGATATGCCGGCGGGATGGCAGGCATGATTGATGAAGAGGTGACCGCTCTTTTCTCGGGCTGTGCCAATTCAGGGATAATTACTGGTCTGACCGACGCAGGAGGGATTTGCGGACATGCGAAAGGTATCACAATTGCAATTTTCGACTGTGAAAACTATGGCAGCATTACGGCAAACAAGCAGGCCGGTGGCATTCTCGGACATGCAATTACCGAGGATATGTGTGAAATATCATATTGTTATAATTATGCCGGCGTAAGCTCGGCGAAAGGTTATGCCGGCGGAATTGCCGGGTACTGTAACACATCAAGTAGCGTGCTGATTGCCTGCTCAGGCAACAGCGGTGACATTACCGCAGCGGTGTCTGCAGCCGGAATTACTGGATGTGTCACAAAAACCGCTCAATATTTATACATCGAATATTGTTTTAGCTACGGGAACATTACCGCTGATTACTATGCTTCGGGGCTGGTGGGAGTTTGCAGCACGCAGGTTCAGGTCAGCGGTTGCTATGCCTCGGGTAGCTTGATTACCAGAGGGGTATACCCGACCTGTGCGGCCTTGAGACACAGTACAAAAAACGTAAATATGACAATTGAGAATGTCTTTTTCCCCGAAGGTTATGCAACCTGCCTCTATTATCAAGGTGATGAGGTACCGCTTGAGGGCAGGTTTTACTTTTCCCATGACCAACTTGTGTCAGGCGAACTTGCCTTTTTGCTGAATAAAACTGCCGGCAGCGAATTTTTCCGACAGAACTTAGACACCGAAACCCCGGACCAATACCCCACTACAAAAAAATCCCACGGAGTGGTATATGCCAACGGCTGCTCGGAGGACGGCAAACTTCATTTCGGCAACCGGGAGCTTAAAATTCAAATGCTGCCCGGCGCGTCTGTCAGAATCAACAGTATAAGCGGCATCAGGTTCACTTCGCTGGTTTTGGGCGGGGACATCGAATATGCCGAAAGCCTCTCCGACCCCGAAACCAAGCCATCATACGGCACCCTGATTGTCCCCACCGATTACCTTGCTACATACAGCATTGAAAAATTTGACATAGACAGTCTTCATCAAGCCGGGTTTGAACAATATGATTTTGATGACCCGTCAAAAAACACCAACCCCACCGGTCTTTATTATGTCAACATACCTGCCGAGCGGGGGATTGTCCTCACCTCCGACGGCAACATCTGCATCAACGCCGCGCTTGTAAACCTCCCGCCCTCGGCATACCGGCGCGAATTCTCGGCGGTCTCATACATAAAATACACCTTGGGCGGGGTGGATTATTATGTTTTTTCACGGTATTCCCCGGATGAAAACTCGCGCAGCATCGAGCATGTGGCATACAGGGCGCTCACGGATATTAGCCCGACAGAAAATCAGGATGAGGGATACATACATCCGCTGCCGGGCGGGGGATACAGCCGCTACAAGCTCGAGGCGCGCGGAATCCTCGAGGGTTTTCTGACAACCTACCGCGTATCAATCTTAAGTGAGGTAGGATATATATTAATTGACGGCAGCATCGGAGAAGCCAAATACGGCAGCCGAATCTGCTTTTCGGTGGACGGCACCGGGCAGGGCGAGCCTATGGTTATTGTCAACGGCGAGCTGGCACAAAAAGATATATCCGGCAATTACACGATAACCGTTTTTGGTGATGTCGATATAGTTATTTCCTACGTTCCGTAAACAAGAATAAAAAAGCCTGAAGAAAAGCCTTCAGACCAGAACAAACGACAAGGAGGGTGCAGATATGAACAAGGAGTACGAAGCCCCAAGCATAGTGATAATTTCGATTTATGAGATGGACATCATCACGACCTCGGGCGATTTTGACGACATCGGAAACTATCCTGATGTATGGGAGTGAGGTTTACTGCTTTAAGTAACGCCTGTACTTCACAACATACATAACCCCGGACAGAACCGTGAAAAAGGTCATGACGGCAATCGAGGCCAGCGACAGCGGAAATATATCGTGCAGGACGTATTCTCTGCCCGAGTCGCGCAAGAAATACTCGATTACATCCTGCAGCACCGGCTCGAGCAGCACTGTCAGTACGCATACTATCTGGGTCACCGTCTTTGCTTTGCCGAGCTTGTTGGCCGCGATGACCTCACCGCTTGATTTGACAGCAACAAGCCGCAGGCCGGTCACCATCAGCTCGCGGAAGACCACGGCGAGCAACGCCCAGAAGAGGTAGGGGCGGATTATATTTGATTTGAATTTATAGAGGATGGCAAGCATCGTCCCGATTATCAGCAGTTTGTCTGCCAGCGGGTCGAGGAACTTGCCGAAGTTGGTAACGATGTTGCGCTTGCGGGCGATTTTCCCGTCATAGTAGTCTGTGAGGGAAATAGCCACAAAAAGAACCGCCGCCGCGATATAGCCGATATTTCTGGGAATGAGATAGTCGGAGAGCATAATAACCGCAATCAGGGCCGGAATCATGACTATCCGCGCGGTTGTTAGCTTGTTCGGAAGATTCATACCGTGACTCCTTTCGGTTGCGGTGCCTCAGCCCTGCCGACAAGGTCATAGTCAAGGGCATCGGTTATGGTTACCATAACAAAGCTGCCGGGTGCAATTTTCCTCTCAGACTTAAAATAAACAAGTCCGTCTATCTCGGGCGCGTCGGCCTCGCTCCTGCCGAAGTATCTTCTGCCGGCCTTGTCATAGCCCTCGCACAAAACGGTGAGCGCAAAAGGCTCGGCAGGGCAGGTTTCCCGTAGATGTCAAGCCCGTAGCGCGTGGTGTCCTGCGCCACAAGATTGAGCTCGCGCACGCCGAGTTTCTCAAGCTGCTTTGCTTCTTTTATTATGTCTTCAATCGGCCGCGAACGGAAGGGGCCGCGGATGTATGGGATGGCGCAGTATGCACAGCGGTTGTCGCAGCCCTCGGCGATTTTCAGATATGCCCAATAGTTCGGGGTGGTCAGCACCCGCTTGCCGCTGAAATTTCCGCAGCTCTCAAATGAGGAGTGCTTTTTTTTGGCCCCTCGCCTGCCCCGGACGGCCACCGACTCAATAGCCTCGACGATATTGTGAATGCTGCCGACACCGAGCAGGGCGTCGACCTCGGGCAGCTCGTCGAATATGCTGTCGCGGTAGCGTTCAGAAAGGCAGCCGGTTACAATTATACCGCGAAGTCCCCGGTTCTCCTTGAGCCGGGCGACGTCAAGTATGTCGTCTATCGACTCGCGCTTTGCAGATTCAATAAACGCGCAGGTGTTTATGACTATTATGTCGGCTTCGGTTTCGTTTTGCGTCACCTCATAGCCAGCCGACAATACTTCGTGAAGCATAATCTCGGTGTCAATCCGGTTTTTGGGACAACCGAGCGAGATAAATCCGATTTTCATTAATTTGTTGTTCCTTATCCGGAAAGCACCCGGCAATAAGACTTGCCGAGTGTAGCTGTCTGTATCATAATAACACATACGGCCGATAATGTCAAGAAATATATACATTATGCAGGATACTCATGTAACACTTGCGATTTTTTGGTTTTATATCAATAATTTATTGACAAACCGGCGCCGACATGCTATTATGCTTAACAAACATTGCAATAATAAGGAGCAAGAGTACAAAATGAGCTACTTGAATGACGTGCTGGCTGACGTCAACCGGAAGTACCCGTATCAGCCGGAATTTCTTCAGGCAATGAAGGAAGTATTTGAGACACTTGAGCCCGTCATCTCAAAAAACGAGGATTTTTACAAAAAAGAAGCGGTGCTTGAAAGACTCGCCGAGCCCGACCGCCAGATAATCTTCCGCGTGCCGTGGGTGGACGACGCGGGGAATATTCGCGTTAACACCGGCTACCGTGTCCAGTTCAACAATGCAATCGGCCCGTACAAGGGCGGAATCAGGTTTCATCCCTCGGTTAACCTGAGCATTATCAAGTTTCTGGGCTTTGAGCAGACCTTCAAAAACTCGCTGACCGGCCTGCCCATGGGCGGGGCAAAAGGCGGCTCGGATTTTGACCCCAAGGGCAAATCAGAACATGAAATCATGTCGTTCTGCCAGTCATTTATGACTGAACTATATAAATATATCGGCGCCGACATCGACGTGCCGGCCGGAGACATCGGAGTCGGGGCGCGCGAAATCGGCTATATGTTCGGGCAGTTCAAGCGCATAAAGGGCAGCTTTGAGGGGGTACTGACAGGCAAGGGGCTTGCCTACGGCGGCTCGCTTGCCAGAAAAGAGGCCACCGGATACGGCCTGCTCTATATAACCGAGGAGCTGCTCCGCTGCCACGGCATGAGCCTTGCCGGCAGAAGAGTGGCGATATCCGGCGCAGGCAATGTGGCGACCTGCGCGGCCGAGAAGGCTATTCAGCTTGGGGCTGTGGTCGTAACCATGAGCGATTCGACCGGCTGGATATATGACCCGCAGGGCGTCGACCTTGCCGCAATCAAGGAAATCAAGGAGGTAAGGCGCGCCCGCATTTCCGAATACATCAAATACCGCCCGACGGCAGAGTACCACGAAGGCCGCGGCGTGTGGAGCGTCAAGTGTGATGTCGCGCTGCCCTGCGCCACCCAGAACGAGCTGTTTTTGGACGACGCCAAAGCGCTGGTGGCAAACGGGGTTGTTGCGGTGGTCGAAGGGGCAAATATGCCCACCACAATCGAGGCGACCAAGTACCTGCAGGAGAACGGGGTACTCTTTATCCCCGGAAAGGCCTCAAATGCCGGGGGCGTCGCGGTCAGCGGGCTTGAAATGTCCCAGAACAGCGGCAGACTTTCCTGGACATTCGAGGAGGTCGACACAAAGCTGAGAAACATAATGGTCAACATATACCACAACATAGAGACCGCTGCCGAAAGATACGGAATGGCAGGCAACTATGTCGCCGGCGCCAATATCGCCGGGTTTGAGAAGGTCGTCAATGCTATGACTGCGCAGGGAGCCTGCTGAGTTTTATGTAAACCGCTGGGTACATCTTTATGGTGAACCCGGCGGTTCCTTTTTGTGCAGCATAAACCTCAAAACCCTGTGCCGCCCGGCGCATGGCGGCCACGGCATGGCGTAAATTAGGTAAAAAAACAGTATGGCACGGCAAACTGACCGAATCAACAAAATTATAATTTGCAGGAGAAGGCAATATTCAGTATAATTGTGTTATTTGGACCGAATCGTTCAATTCTTTCAAAACACTTGACATGTTCTTCAAATAATGCTACAATATCTTCGAAAATCTGCCCGGACTTTTTTCGGGCAATTATAAATAATAAGAGGTATGATTTATCAAAAATGTACGATGTTGCGATAATAGGCGCCGGAGTTGTCGGCGGGCTTATTGCACGGGAGCTGTCAAAATACCGGCTCAAAATCTGTATACTTGAAAAAGAGGGCGACGTGGCGATGGGAGCATCAAAGGCCAACAGCGCCCTTGTTCACGCCGGCTATGACCCGAAACCCGGAACGCTCAAGGCCCTGCTCAATGTGCGCGGCTCGGAGATGTTCGAAGAGTTGTGCTCCGAGCTCGGGGTGGCATATAAACGCATCGGGGCATTGGTGGCCGGCACCGAGGACGAGATGGACATACTCAACGAACTGCTCGAGCGCGGCAGGACCAACGGGGTCAAGGGGCTTCGCATTGTCTGCGGCGAGGAACTGCGGGAGATGGAGCCGATGCTCAGCGACAACATATCCTGCGCCCTGTACGCGCCGACCAGCGCCGTTACCTGTCCGTATGAGCTTACCGTCGCCGCGGTGGGCAACGCAATGGACAACGGCGCCGAGTTGCGGCGCGATTTTCAGGTGACCGGAATCAGGCCCTGCGACGGGGGTTACGAGCTTATTTCGCCGGCCGGCCGGATTACGGCAAAATATTTCATAAACTCTGCCGGACTGCATGCCGGCGAGGTCTGCACCTACACCGGCGGCGAGGATCTGCAGCGCACCGTGAGGGCGGGAGAGTACCTGCTGCTTGACCGCGAGTGCTCGGGATTTGTGCGGCACACCATATTCCCCACCCCGACAAAGCACGGCAAGGGCATACTTGTCACCCCGACGGTGCACGGGAACCTGCTGCTCGGCCCCACCTCCATTGAGAGGGAGGACAAGGACGACACCTCAATGACCCCCGAGGGCATCAACGAAATACTTGAGAAGACCAGAAAAACCGTAAAGGATATTCCGTACTGGAAGGTCATAACCTCATTTGCCGGGCTGCGCTCGGTCGATGATGACTTCATCATAAAGCCGGGCGAGCGCTGCATACATCTGATGCGCATCGGCAGCCCGGGGCTTTCGGCCGCGCCGGCTATTGCCGTGTATGTAAAGAAAATGCTGGCCGAGCTCGGGCTTGAACTTGTTCCGGAGGATAATTTCAATCCCTACCGCAAGCCCGCTCACGGGCTCAGCGAAATGAGTCCTGACGAGCGGAATAAGCTGATAAAGCAGAACAGCAAGTACGGCAGAATTATCTGCCGCTGCGAGGGGATAAGCGAGGGCGAGATAGTCGACGCCATCAGGATGAACCCCGGTGCCCGCGACCTTGACGGCGTAAAGCGCCGCACTCGGGCCGGCATGGGGCGCTGCCAGGGCGGTTTCTGCTCTCCGGCAGTGCTGGAAATACTGGCACGCGAACTCGGCATCGAACCCGAGGAGGTCACCAAATCGGGCGGTGGCTCCTATATTCTGGTCGGTAAAACCAAGGAGAAAAGATAATGTCTGATATAACCGCAACCAAGCGGGCCCTGGTAATCATCGGTGCCGGCCCGGCAGGCATGAGCGCCGCCGTAGCGGCATATGACCACGGCATACGCGATATTCTGATTATTGAGCGCGACAACGCGCCGGGGGGAATTCTCCGCCAGTGCATTCACAACGGCTTCGGACTGCACACCTTCAAGGAGGAGCTCACCGGCCCCGAGTTTGCCTACAGGTTTGAAAAGCAGGTCAGGGAGCGCGGAATTGAAATGAAACTCAACACCATGGTGCTCGACATCACGCCGAACCGGGTGGTGACCGCGATTAATGAGCAGGAAGGCGTTTTCACCATAGAAGCCGGCGCCGTAATACTTGCCATGGGCTGCCGCGAGCGCTCAAAGGGTGCGCTCAACATCCCGGGCACAAGGCCGGCAGGAGTGTTCACGGCCGGCACTGCTCAGAAATATGTAAACATGGAAGGATATATGCCGGGTAAGGAAGTGGTGATACTCGGCTCGGGCGACATCGGCCTTATCATGGCACGCCGGATGACGCTTGAGGGCGCGGTAGTCAAGGCGGTCTGCGAGATTATGCCCTACTCAAACGGACTTGCCCGGAATATCGAGCAGTGCCTCAATGATTTCAACATTCCGCTGCTGCTCAGCCACACGGTGGTGAAGCTTCACGGGCGTGAGCGCCTGACCGGCGTCACTATTGCCGAGGTGGATGCTCAAAGGAGGCCGATTGAGTCGACCAAGAAGTTTATCCAGTGCGATACGCTGCTCCTCTCGGTCGGGCTTATCCCCGAGAACGAGCTGTCAAAATCGGCCGAGGTTGTACTTGACCGCATGACCGGCGGCGCTGAGGTCGACGAGTTCCGCCAGACCTCGACCGAGGGCATTTTTGCCTGCGGGAATGTACTGCATGTCCATGACCTGGCTGACTTTGCCGCCGACGAGGGCGCGATTGCCGGGCGTGCGGCGGTGGATTATCTCACGGGGAATCTGAAGCAGCATCGGCGCATCCGTATTCTGACCGACGGGCGGGTGAGGTATACCGTCCCGCAATATGTTACCTGCGGAAAAGACATGACCCTTTATTACAGGGTGAGCAATATCTTCAAAAACGCCACTGTCGGAATATATGAGGGCGAGCGCAAGCTGCTCGGGCGCAAGAAAATCAAGCTGGCTCCCGGTGAGATGGAGACCATAACCCTCCCCGCTGCGCTTATTGAGAGCATTGTCGGAGATACAATAAGAATTGGGATTGAGGAGGACAAGTAGTCCTGACAGGGGTGATGATATGAACAAAAAACTAATTTGCATTGTCTGCCCGAAGGGCTGTGAAATCAGCGTCGAATATGACGAGGCTACCAAAGAAGTGCTTAGCATGACCGGCCATGCCTGCCGGCGCGGCGAAGAGTACGCGCGGGCAGAGTGCATCGCGCCCAAACGCACGCTGACCACCACGGTCAGAATCAATGGCGGCCTGCTTCCGGTCAGAACCGACAAGCCGATACCGCGCGAGCTCATGTTTGAATGCATGAAGGTCATAAACCGCGCCGAGGCGCCGAAAGACGCCAAAATCGGCGACGTGATAATACCGAATATACTCGGCACCGGCTCTAATATCATAGCGTCGGCCAATGCTTGAGCCTTGGCCCGGAACCATCCGAAAGGAATCCTTCCGAGCCTTTTGTAATCCCGACGCGGCATGAGCGGCTGTTTTTGGTCATAGGTAAAACCAAAATGAGCAAAACTGCCGCGAATATGCTTTTGCAGCCCCGAAATATGTAGAATATTCATTGTTTTTGCATGCCGGCACAGTCGGTTCACCGAAAAATTGCATAATTTATAATATAAAAAACAGTGCCAAAGATGTTTGATTAGCAGAAAATCACTGGTTTTTCGGGAAAATTTTAAAAAGTCCATTGACGAGCAGATTCAAAGAGTATATAATTAAAAGCAATTAACACACTGTGTTAAAATTTTGACAATCTATTGTGTGGGGGTTTACTATGAACAGAGTCTATAATTTTTCAGCGGGCCCTTCGATGCTTCCGCTGCCGGTACTTGAAAAGGCGGCAGCCGAACTGGTATGCTACGGCAATACCGGCATGTCGGTCATGGAAATGTCGCACCGCTCGCCCGAATACGAGGCCATCATTGTTGAGGCCGAGAAGCTGCTCCGCCAGCTCATGAACGTGCCGGACAACTACAAGGTCCTCTTCCTTCAGGGCGGCGCCTCAACACAGTTTGCAGCGGTCCCGCTCAACTTGATAGGACGCACCGGCAAGGCCGATTACATTATATCAGGTCAGTTCTCAAATAAGGCCTATCAGGAAGCGCTGAAATACGGCGATATTGCAGTTGCCGCCAGCAGCAAGGCCGACAACTTCACCTATGTTCCGAAGGTCGACAGAAGCGCTTTTTGCCCCGATGCTTCGTATGTCCATATATGCTTCAACAATACCATTTACGGAACCAAGTTCAATTATATTCCCGACACCGGCGACATCCCGCTGGCAGCGGATATGTCGTCCTGCATCCTTTCAGAGCCCTTTGACGTCTCTAAGTTTGGTGTAATTTATGCTGGCGCTCAGAAGAACATGGCACCCGCAGGACTCACGGTCGTGATTGTCCGCGAGGACCTGCTGGGCAATGCCCTGCCCTACACCCCGACCATGCTTGACTGGAAGGTCATGGCAGATAACGGCTCAATGTACAACACGCCGCCCTGCTACGGCATCTATATGGCCAAGCTGGTCTACGAGTATCTGCTCTCGCTCGGCGGGCTTGAGGTCATGAAGAAACTCAACGAGGAAAAAGCAAAAATCCTCTACGATTATCTCGACAATCAAAATTACTACATCGCCCCGGTCAAGCCCGAGTCGCGCTCGATGATGAACGTGACCTTTGTCACCGGCAATCCCGACCTCGACAAAAAGTTTGCCAAAGAGGCCGCAGAGGCCGGGCTGAAGAACCTCAAGGGCCACCGCTCGGTCGGCGGCATGAGGGCGTCGATATACAACGCAATGCCGCGTGAAGGCGTTGAGAAGCTGGTTGAATTCATGGATGATTTCGCCAAGAAGAACCCCAAATAAGGAGACATGACATGAGAAACATAAAGCTGCTCAACAAAATTTCCAAGGTCGGCATTGACGCGCTTGACCCTGCGCTCTACAATGTCGGCACCGATATAGAAGATCCCGACGCCATCATGGTCCGCTCGGCGGTCATGCATGACATGGTCTTCGGCAAGAACCTTCTGGCAATCGCACGCTGCGGCGCAGGTGTCAATAACATCCCTGTCGACCGCTGCACAAAAGAGGGTATCGTTGTCTTCAACACACCGGGCGCCAACGCCAACGGCGTCAAGGAACTGACCATCTGCGCCCTGATGCTGGCCTCCCGCAAGATTGTCGACGGCATTGAGTGGGTGAAGACCCTCAAGGGCACCACGGGGGTCGCCAAGGCGGTTGAGGCCGGCAAGTCTAAATTTGCCGGCTGCGAAGTCAACGAAAAGACCCTCGGTGTTATCGGCCTCGGAGCTATCGGCGGCATGGTGGCAAATACCGCCATCCATCTCGGCATGAATGTAATCGGCTATGACCCCTACCTGACGGTTGATGGCGCCTGGAGCCTGTCGAGAAACGTCAAAAAGGCGAAGTCATATGAGGAGATTTACAAGGAAGCCGACTACATCACGCTTCACGTCCCGGCAACCGCTGAGACCAAGAACATGATAAACGCAACGACTATTGCCGAAATGAAGGACGGCGTGCGCATAATCAACCTCGCCCGCGCCGACCTTGTAAACGACAAGGATATTATTGAAGCGCTGGCAGCCGGCAAGGTGGCCACGTATGTCACCGACTTCCCGACAGACGAGCTGGTCGGAGCCGACGGAGTGATTGCCATTCCGCATCTCGGCGCATCGACAGAGGAATCCGAGGACAACTGCGCCGTCATGGCTGCCGCTGAGCTTGACGATTACCTCCGCTTCGGGAATATCACAAACAGCGTAAATTTCCCGAATGTCAGCATGCCTCATAGCGGTGAAACCCGGATCTGTGTATTCCATACAAATGTCCCGACGCTCATCTCGCAGATCACGACCGCCCTGTCCGAGCATCACATCAACATCGAGAACATGATAAACAAGTCAAAGGGCGACAATGCCTACACCATGGTCGACGTGAGCGGCAAAGTACCCGAGAGCGTGATTGAAAAGATTAAGGCAATACCTCAGGTAACAAGGATAAGGGTTATATAAAAGACAATCGGGAGCTTCCCTCGGGAGGCTCCCGAATCTTTCAGGGCTAATTTTCAAGCCCTGTTTTTTTATAATCTATAAAAAATATGGGGTAACCCGAAAGTATTTGTTCAAAGGAAAAATGAGAGTATATCTACCAGAAAACATTCAGATATTGATATTACTCACTTCATTAGCAGAATTTTGTTGTCCCAACTATTGACAAAGAGTCTTTAGCTAAATTATAATAGCAAGAGTAATACAGAATGGAGGCATAAAAATAAATCATAAGATCCTCAGTACGTATCATCTCCTCTCTTCTTGCTATTATGTCAATAATGCTTTTCTGCGCTTGCTCAAACACTACTGACGCCGACGAGGAAACTACTAACGGTGGCGGCACTGAGGATTCAAACTCTGCCGGAACCGAAAATGTCGATGCAAACGGATACCTGAAGGATAACCTCCCGGCTGACCTCAACTTCGGCGGCGAGGACTTTACCACTCTCTACTGGTCCGACCGCGAGCATGAGGAGTTTTTTACCGATGGCCTGAACGGTGAAATCGTTAACGACGCTCTTTTCACACGCAACCGGCAGGTTGAGGAACGTCTCGGTGTCACACTGAAATTTGTCGGCACCCCCGGAAACGGCCAGAACATCCAAAACTTCACTAACACTCTCAGCATCAGCATTCAGAGTAACGACCACGCTTATGATCTGGTCGGCGGCTACAGTATTTCCACCGCCTCCTGTGCTTACCACGGACTGCTCGCCAACCTATACGAAGCAGAGTATCTTGATTTTTCAATGCCATGGTGGCCTGATAACCTGATAGATCAGGCAACAATTTGCGGCAAGCTGTATTTTGCTTCGGGTGACATCTCCGCGAACGTGCTCTATATGATGTACGTTACATATTTCAACAAGCAGTACCTGTCGGATTTCAACCTCGAATCGCCATTTGACCTTGTAAAAAATGACGAGTGGACGATCGACAAGATGTTTTCGATGTGCCAGAACCTGTACAGCGACCTGAACGCAAACGGCAAGAAGGACGAGGACGACCGTTTCGGCTTCTACGCGCAGAAGCTGCATACCGACGCAATTTTCTGGGGTACCGGAATTAAAACAGTCGACAACACCGGTGACACCCTCAAAGTATCCGAGAGCTTCTACAGTGAAATGATACAGGACCTGCTTCAGAAGGTCAACTCTTTCCTTTATTACGGCAACGACGGAATAATGATTACATCGAATAGTACTTATGTGTATTTCGGCGAGGGTAAATCGCTCTTCTGGATGGATCGTGCGCGTCAGGCTATAACAGGACTTCAGAATTATGAAGATCTTACGTTTGGAATCGTACCAATCCCCAAGTGCACTGAAAATCAGGAGAATTACGCCTGCGTAATGGGCAACCCCTTCACCTTGTACGCAATCCCTGTAGACAATCAAGCGATCGATCGCTCGGCCGCCGTAATGGAATGCATGGCTTCCGAAAGCTACCGTAACGTCACCCCCGCCCTGTTCGAGACGGCGATGAAATACAAATATTCACCCGACGAGATATCCTCTCAGATGTTCGACATCGTCCGTTCTTCGGTGGTCTTTGACCTCGGCCGCATATTCTATTCGGTACTGAACGGTATTCCTGCGGCGACCTGGGAAAAAGCAGTATATGAAAACGCCGCATCCTGGACGGTACTCGCGAAAGCCCAATCGAAGGTATTTGATAAATTAGTTCAAAACCTTGTCGAAGCATTCAATAACAAATGACAGAATAAATTTGCGTCGTCCGCGTCATCAGGCTGCGCGGACGGCGCTTTTTCATGCGGGCAGTTATTTAGACAAATTTATAATACGAAAGCGCGGGATATGGAGCCCGCGCTAGCAAATAGGTTTGAAAGTTTTTGGGGATTCTCAAGACCCTTTTTCAAAAAGGGTCTTGAGAGGGGTGCGGGGCGGAGCCCCGCGTGTGTCTTGAAGGGGTTTCGGGGACAGCGCCTCCGACCTTTATATCAATACCAATCCCAGTTTCTTTTTGACCTTTGTCAGGGTCCTTGCGGCGCAGGCGGCGGCTTCGCCCGCGCCTTTTTTCATGATATCTTCGATATAAGCCTTGTCGGCCATCAGGCGTTTGAATTCGGCCTGAACCGGCGCGAGCGAATCGGCGGTAACCTCGCCTACAACCTGTTTGAAGTCGCTGTATCCGCGTCCCGCAAATTCGGCCTCGATTGCGGCAAAGTCCTTGCCGGTAAAGCAGGAGTATATTGTCATAAGGTTATTGATACCGTCCTTGCCCGGCGCGTACCTGACGCTGGTTTCCGAATCGGTCACCGCGCGTTTGAACTTGCGGATTATCGTGTCTCGGTCGTCGAGCAGGTACACGACAGCATTCGGGTTCGGGTCGGATTTATCCATTTTCTTGGTCGGCTCGGCCAGCGACTTGATTCTCGCCCCGCTCTGCGAGATAATCGGCTCGGGGATGGTGAAGGTGTCGGGATATAAGTGATTGAACCTTATGGCCACATCACGGCAGAGTTCGACATGCTGCTTCTGGTCATCGCCCACCGGCACGACATCGGTCTGGTAGAGCAGTATATCCGCCGCCATCAGGCTCGGATATGTAAAGAGCCCGGCATTTATATTGTCGGCGTGTTTGGCGCTCTTCTCCTTGAACTGGGTCATGCGGGAGAGCTCGCCGAACATGGTAAAGCAGTCGAGAATCCAGGCAAGCTCGGAGTGCGCCGGCACGTGCGACTGGACAAAAAGGGTATTTTTTTCGGGGTCAAGCCCGCAGGCGATATAAAGTGCAAGCGTTTCATATGTGCGGCGGCGCAGCTCGGTCTGCACCTGCCGCACCGTCAGGGCGTGCAGGTCGACTACACAGTACAAGCACTTATAGTTCTCGGAATACGCCGGAAAATTCCTTATCGCCCCGAGATAGTTCCCTATCGTCAGGTTTCCGCTCGGCTGTATGCCCGAAAATGAGACCGGTTTTTCTTTTGACATGACTTGATTTTTCCTTTCTATCAGAAATCCATTGATTTATAATTCTTAAAGCCTTCTCCGAATATCTCCTGCGCGCTGCTGACAATCATGAAGGCCATCTCGTCAACCTCGGTGACGATAGCGCGGATCTTCGGGAACACCTGCTTGCGCGCCGCACACATCAGCACTTTTTTGGCTTTCTTGGTATAGGCGCCTTCGCCTTCAAGGAAGGTCACGCCGACATCAAGCTCGCGCAAAATCCTGTTTGCGATGTCGTCGGGCTTGTCGCTGATTATATAAACAAGCTTTGCGCCGTCCGGGCCGTAGAGCACGAAATCAAGGACCCGGCTGCTGACCACGAGCAGCACCGCCGAATAGAGTGCAAGCTCGATATTGACGAACACTATTGCCGAGGCCGCGATAATTATCGAGTCGATAATAAGAAATACGCTGCTTGTCTTAAGGTGCCTGTATTTTAGGCGTATGAGTTTTATTAGGATATCGGTCCCGCCGGTAGTGCCACCGGCATGGAAAACCAGGCTCAGCCCCACCGCACTCAGCGCCCCGCCGATAAGAGAGGCTAAAAGCAGGTTGTCGGTCATCGGCAGGTAGTCTGCAAACCATGTCGACATAACGTTTATAGAGAGTGAAGAGAGCACCGTCGCGTATACCGTGTAAAACAAAAAGCTCCGACCGAATTTCCAAAAGCCGGCCGCAAAAAGCGGGATGTTGAGCACTATCATGACCGTACCGGTCCGGACCCCGCTGACAAGGTGGTTTATTATGATTGCAATGCCGGTCACCCCGCCGGCCATGAGTTTGTTGGGATCCATAAAAAACACAATCGCCGCCGCAAAAACTATGCTCCCGGCAGACATCAGTAAAAACTGCCGTAACAGCAGCTTTCTTTTGAGCTTTGTGATAAATGAAGCCAGCATATTGTTCACCGTACCGCGCCTCTGACGGGTTCGGTCATTTCAAAAACTCCTTTGCCGTCTCTCCGAGGCGCTTTGTGCCCTCGATTATCTGCTCGTCCGAGGGCGTGGAATAGTTCAGCCTGAAAGACCTTGACGGTGCATTCACATCGCAGTTGAAGGTTGTGCCGGGGACCACCGCCACCTTTTTTGACAGCGCATGCCGCACGAACCCCGGCATATCGGCGCCCTCGGGCAGCGTGCACCAGACAAAGAGCCCTCCCTCGGGGCGCGTAAATTCAACAGATGCAGGCAGGTGTTTCTCGAGCACCGAGAGCATAAGGCCGCATTTGTGGCGGTATATTCCGCGGATTTTTTCAATATGTGCCTCAAGGTCGCACTCGATCATAAATCTGTGGCAGAGCATCTGGAAGAATATATTCGTGTGGACATCCTCCGACTGCTTTGCGACCACCATTTTCTGCACTATCTGCTCGGGGGCGGTGACACATCCCACCCTCATCCCCGCCGACAAAATTTTTGAGAAGGAGGAGCAGTAGATAACAAGCCCCTCGGTGTCGAGCGCCTTCATAGTCGGGACCTCGGTGCCCGCGAAGCGCAGCTCACCGTAGGGATTGTCCTCAAATATTATTATACCATATTTCTTGGCAATCTCATAGATTTTTATACGCTTCTCAAGTGAGGTGGTAATCCCGGTCGGGTTGTGGAATGTGGGAATGAGGTATATCATGCGGGCGCACGGGTTGTTTTTTATTTTCTCCTCGAGCGCGTCGGTGTCAAGCCCGTCGCCGAGCAGAGGTACACCGACAGGTACCGCCCCCAGCGAGCGGATGGCGTTCAGCCCGCCGATGAAAGTCGGGTTTTCGCAGATCACCACGTCACCCTCATTGCAGAGCACCTTTACCGCAAGCTCAATTCCCTGCTGCCCGCCCGAGACGATTATGGTCTGGTCGGTGAATTTGTCTCCACGGCTCTCTGAGCGCCCGATGCCGAATTTCTGACGGATGCGCTCCTCAACAGCCGCGCGAAGCGGCGGATAGCCCTCGGTGATGCTGTATTGCAGCGCCGCCGTCGCTTCGGTCTTGAATATTTCAGCCGAGAGCCGCGCAAGCTCGGCCACCGGGAAGGACTCGGCTGCCGGATTCCCGGCGGCAAGCGAAATCATGCCGGAGACCGACATGGATTTGAATATTTCGCGTATCGCGCTCGGCGCAAGGTTTGCAACTTTATCCGAAAATTTATAGGTCATATTTTAACACGCTCCGTAAAATTTTATGTGCATTATTCTTTATATGTGATATACATCAGCTGAACAAATCAATTCCTCTCGATAAAAGCAGTTCCTGAACCGCCTCAGCGCCAAGGGTACGCGGTGTGGTATTGCGCCGGGCGGCCAGCGCCGCGGCGGCGCCCGCCGCCTCTCCCATTGCAATGCAGATTGCCATAACCCGGTAGGATGCATGCGCCCGGTGGGTTCCCGATATACAGCGGCCGGCGGTGAGCACCCCCTCAATACCTGCCGGCAGCATGGCCCGGTAGGGTATGTCATAGGGCTTTGCCGGCTGAGAGTGCCCCTCGGCCTGCCCTGCTCCCGCCGGGTTGTGTATATCAATGAGAAACCATGCGTCATGCACCACTACGTCGGGCTGCCTTCTGCCCTGCTCTACGTCGGCGTCGGTTATCGTGTAGTCCCCCTTTATCCGGCGGGTCTCGCGCACCCCGAGAACATACGCCGAGCTTCTCAGCTCGCACCTCTCATATCCGGGGACATATTTTCTGAGAAATTCAAGACAGCGCAAAACCTGCTCCCGCAGCTCAGCCTCGGCCCGGCCGAGCTCAAGCGGGTCAAGTGTGTTGACGCCATTTAGCTGAGTGGCGTTCACCGCGCGCTCTCCTGACCGGCAGGTCCGGTGGAGCCTGACTATCGACACATTTTCGGGCAACTCCCCTGCCGCCTGCTTTTCGCGGCAGAGCTCGCGGTATTCCTGCCCCGAGGGGAGCCTGACCGGGTCGGAGCCGCCCCAGGCCGTAATCGCCCGGATTTCGTCGACATTTGAAACCACAAACTCAATTGTAACCGGCTGTACCCTGCCGTCGCTTTCCCGTCCGAAGTAATACTCGGCACCGGCAAGATATGCCACCTGTCCGTCGCCTGTCGCGTCGACAATAACACGCCCGCAAACCGCAAACATCCCGCCCGGCCCGGTGAGCACAAGCCCTGTGACCCGGTTCCCTTCCATTATGACATCGCTCACGGTAGTGCACAGCATAACCCCGGCGCCGCTTGAGGCTACCAGCCGGGTCAGCTTGCTTTTTGCCTCCTCGGGGTCGACCGGCAGCTCACGCCCGTTGCGAGTGACCATGACCGGCTGGTCGGGACGGTCACCGGTCAGCAGCTCCGAGATTTCGTCAAACATCGTGCCCGAGGACACCGAGCCCAAGAGCGGGCAGACATGTCCGACCGTGAGATTCCCGCCAAGCACGCCGTGGCGCTCCACCAAAAGCGTGCCCGCGCCCGCGCGCGCCGCCGATACCGCAGCCGCAAGCCCGGCAGGACCTCCGCCCGCGACAATCACATCGTATTCTCCCAAAACCGGGATTTCCCTTTTGTAGCAGAATGACTCCATCATGTACCCGTTCCGACAAATAGTCAAGCAAATTATACCACCCCGCGGCCCCAAAGTCAACCGACAAAGCGGCTTTGTGCCGTCGCTCGGGCAAAAAATCAATTGTTTTGCACTCTTTTGGCACAGGCATTATTACTGTTTTGTCTCTCTGGCGCTTGACATTCGTACTGTTTTATGACATAATAAGCCAGAAGAGATTCCGCCGCATCAAATTTAAAGAGGAAAAGATGATAAACTATTACGCCACCGAATTTATCCGCGAGGGAGACGGGCTCGGCATCTTCGAGCGGGTGCTGACACGCCGCGAAGACGTGCACACCCACGCATTTTACGCCCTCATATTCATCAATGAGGGCAACGGCCTGCATCAAGTCGACCAGAAAAGCTATGACATGGCACCCGGCAGTGTTTTTTTCATAGACCGCTCTGTTCCCCACGCAATGGAGCCCTTCGGGGAACTTAGATACACCGAAACAATCCTCACCTCCGACTTTTTCGGCAAGGACGGCGAGGGTGAAAACGAACTCCGCCGGATTTTCTATACCGACAGCGAATACCAGCCCACAGTCACGTTAAGTCAGGACGAACGCGAGACGCTTGACGCAATTCTGCGCTGCACATCCCGCGAGTACGAGCGGCGTGCCGGGGATTTCAGGGCATTTTTGCGCCTTTATGTAAGCCTTATCTGTCAATACCTCTCCCGCGCCATGGAGCGGGCGCGCAGCGAGCTCGCCAACCGCGACCCGGCCTATATCCTTTCGGTCACCCTTGAATATGTGGACAAACACTTCACCGAAAACATCTCCCAGGAAGAGCTTGCCGCGCGTTTCGGCTACAACTATGCCTATTTCTCACGCATGTTCAAAAAGCATATGGGCGAAAACCTCTCGGATTATATTACCAAAAAGCGCATTGAGCTTGCCGCGCGGCTGCTGGTCGAAACCGACTTTTCCGCCGAGCAGGTCTCCGAACGTGTGGGCTACAAGAGCAAACCGCAGTTCTATAACACCTTCACAAAATACATGAAAAAAACTCCGCGCCAGTACCGCCTCGACGCGCGCCAGAAGCAGAAATAAATGTAGTGAGACCCTGCCCCGCACCCCCGCTCAAGACCCTTTTGAAAAAGAGTCTTGAGAATCCCCCAAAACTTTTACACCTTTATCGCTAATATAACAAGCGCGGGCCCACATCCCGCGCTTTGCTGCCTTTAAAAAACCGGGGGAATTTTCTCAAATTCCCCCGCGAAATTTATTTATAATACGGCAATGTCAATGTAACCGTCGTGCTTCCGGCGACAATGCACTGCTTCACATTAAGCGAATTTAGCAAATAGTAATTTGCCTCCCAGTTCGAGCCGGGAACGCCGTCCCATTGTAGCTTTTTGGCCTGCGCGGCGACGCCGTCGGGCCACAGCACAATCGAGGGGTCGACCAGAGTATAAAACTGAATTGTCCCGTTTCGGGCGCGGTAGCGGTTTTCGTTCCAGCCGTGGTGCGGAACCGTCATGATATCGCTCTTGAGGTAGTCGCCGAATCTTGCGCACATCTCGTCGACACTGACCTTTGAAACATCTCCGGTGACCATTACCGACTGGGATTTCTCGGCGGTGGTAATAAAGCGGACGACTATCGACTGTATATTCCCGTCGGCTTTTGTAAGGTCGGCGTCGGGCATTCCCTCAAGGCCGATGACCTTCGGGATGAAGTCCGACATGCAGTTGAGTATCTCCATGTCGGCGCCCGGAAAATGAAATACCTGCCCGGTAAGACATTTATAGACGGCGGCATCAGGATAGTAAGTACTAATTGTGCTGCGTACCTTGGCACAGCTTGATGTGCCGTCGCTCATATATTGTGTTTGCTTCTGTGTATCGCAGAAATTGAAAATAAAGCTCTCTATTTTTATTTTTTTGGATGTGCTGTAAGTAGAAGCAAACCTGACGAAGGCGCCGTAATGGTCGCCGTGGGCGTGAGTTATAACCCACGCGCGGATAAGAATATTCGACGAGTCGGGCGCCAGCTCGGTCATTTTCTGGTAAATCTGCGAGGATTCGGCGACGGTGTTGTGGCCGCCGTCGACAATGACAAAGCTGCCGTCCTCAAGCTGCATCATAAATCCCAGCCCGCCCGCATTTCCGCCTACCTCAAGCCCGAAAAGCGTGATGCTGCATTCGCGTACTTTGGTATAGGCCGGCCTGTCTTTGGGCGGCAGCAGCGCGCCCGAGAACGCAATAATCTGCGTGCTCTTTGAATGGGGAACATAATAGGCATAGACGGCCTTTTCGTCTTTCGTATATGTGATAAACCGTACGTCGGCCATATTGTTTTCGCTGTAAAAGCTGTAACCGTTGTTGTCAAGCAGGGTGCAGTATTCGTCAAGCATTGTTGCGTCTGTTTCTGATATGGTCACCTGTGTGAATCCGTCGGCACAGTCTGAAATTGCCTCAACCACTCCGCCCGGAAAGACAGGAATCCCGGCAAGCGGCTGTAGCATGGAGACTTTACTGGTCTTTATCTGGCTGTATCCGGCCGGAATGGTCAGAGTTCGGTTGACGGTGTGTTCTTCGGCATAATTAAGGAAGGCAAGTACCGCCGAGGGAAGTGCTTCGTCGGTCCATGCCGTGATAACCACCTTGTTCCCGACCACTCCGAAGCCGTATTCGTTGTAGGCCAGCTGCGAGAGCAGCTCCTGACACTCGGGGTATGATACCTTCCCCAGCAGTATTTCTGGAAGTGTGGCGTCGTATGTATGCCCTTTGTACTGTGCGTCGGTGTCGACAGTGAGGCTGCCTCCCGAGAGAGACTCCAGCCCGTCGCGCATGGCTTTGTACTGAAAGGCCTCGGTTTCGGTGCTTTGATTGGGGCGGATAAGCTTGACATGTATTTCGCCCCCCAAAAAAATGAGGACGTCCTTTGCCGGGATGTCGGTCGTGTCGATAGTAGTGTCGATAGCAGTAGTATCCGATGTGTTGCCCGGGGCATCTACGGGATTGCCGGTCTCGCAACCTGAGCAGATGATGAGCAGGACTAAAAGCAGGAGCAAGAGATATTTTTTCATGGTATCCTCCGGGTTCTCGGAACGTTCCGCAAACGTAGCCTGAAGATTTTCGCAAAAATCCGACGGCTTATTATTGTCCCGAGAAGTAAACTGGTTGGTTTTTTGTGATTTGTGACGGAGAAATCAAGTGGCATTATATGCCGGAAAAGAGCATTTATTACGAAGAGCCCCCGGTCCTGTTCATTGTATCATACTCTGAATAAAATTACAATATTTATTTGTCGATTTCTGCATAGCAAAACC
Organism: Eubacteriales bacterium; assembly: GCA_050946195.1. Classification (GTDB taxonomy): domain Bacteria; phylum Bacillota; class Clostridia; order Oscillospirales; family CAG-272; genus UMGS1002. The sequence continues at coordinate 26,556 of JBMNUI010000008.1, read as the reverse complement.
CGGCCGGCAAGACTTTATTTTGTGGTTAAAATAAAAATATTGATGACGCGGGCGAGATTATATGGTATAATATGCTCAAACAGCTGGCTTCGGAGCCCCGACATTGCGCGGATGGAAATGAATTAAAACAACATCGAGGTTTGCAATGGTAGAAGTAAAAGAGGTAAGGACCAAAAAGGAACTGAAAAAATTCGTGGATTTTCCGAACAAGCTTTATGCCGACTGCGAGCAATACATCCCGCCGCTTTTTGCAGACGATCTGGCGGACTGGAACCCGAAGAAAAACCCTGCTTTTGAGTACTGCGAGGCCAAATGCTTCCTTGCCTACAGGGGTAATGAAATTGTGGGAAGGATTGCGGCCATACTGAACCACCGCGCCAATGAAAAGTGGCAGACCAAGCGTATGCGCTTCTCTCAGGTTGACTTCATCGACGATTACGAGGTGTCCGAAGCGCTCTTTGCAGCCGTCGAGAATTATGCCCGCGAGAAGGGGTGCATCGAGGAGGTACACGGACCGCTCGGATTCTGCGACTTGGACCGGGAGGGGATGCTGGTCGAGGGCTTCGAGCACAAGAGCATGTTTATCACCTATTATAATCACCCTTATTACATCGAGCATCTTACCCGGCTCGGATATGTTAAGGACGTCGACTGGATAGAACGGCGCATCGAGGCGCCCGAAAATGAAAAAAACGTTGAGATTATATCAAAAACGGCGGATTATGTATTGAAAAAACTGAACCTACATATCGCCGACATCAGGCGGCAGAGCCAGTACGGGAAATATGTAATGCAGGTTTTCAGACTTTTAAATATCGCATATGCTCCGCTGTACGGCACGGTTGAGCTTTCCGAGCGTCAGATAAAAAGATACGCCCGAAAGTTCGGCCCGCTGATTAATCCCAAGCTGACATGCTTTATTATGGATGAAAACAATGAAATGGTCGCTTTCGGAATTGCCGCGCCGTCGATGGGGGACGCGCTCAAACAAACCCGCGGCCGGCTCTTCCCGCTGGGCTGGATTTACGTCCTTCGGGCGCTGCACAAAAACGACACCATGGACCTCTTTCTTATCGCGGTTCATCCCAGGCTGTGCGGCACCGGGGTCAACGCAATTATAATCGACCATGTGCTCAAAGGAGTCCGGGAGATGGGCATAAAGTATGCTGAAACCGGGCCGATGCTCGAGAACAATATGCCGATTCAGGCACAGTGGAAGTACTTCAAATCGATTCAGCATAAGCGCAGAAGGTGCTTTAAAAAGAATATCGAACCCCAACCCATTGATGGGCAGAATGAACCGTCAACTCAATAAAGGATGGTTAAAAAATGAAGGTATGCCTGGCCAATGATTCCTTTCCCCCCCTGCTCGACGGTGTCAGCAACACGGTGGTCAATTATGCCGCCATAATAGAGCAGAAGTACGGGAGCGCCATTGTGGCGACCCCGAGGTACCCCGGGGTCAGGGACAACTACCCCTTTGAGGTGGTGAGATACGCCAGCTTCAATACCACAAAGATGGTGGGCTACCGCGCGGGGTACCCGTTTTCGCACAGCGCCATGCGAAGGCTTGAGGCATTCAAGCCTGATATAATACACAGCCACTGCCCGATGGCCTCGAATTTCCTCTGCCGCGAACTCCGCTCGATTACAGGAGCGCCGCTTATCTTTACCTATCACACTAAATTCGATACCGACATCAAGCGCGCAATAAAGCTGAAATTCATCCACGAACCGGCCATACGAGAGGTGGTCCGCAGTATCGAGGCGGCCGACGAGGTCTGGGTGGTCAACCGCGGGGCGGGTGAAAATCTGCGGAGTCTGGGATACAGGGGCGATTATATTGTCATGCCCAACGGGGTAGATATCGACAAGTCGCCCGCCGACCCCCAAATCATCGACAGAATAAACCGCGAGCACGGCATCCCCGAGGGTGTCCCGGTGTTTTTGTTCGTCGGCCGGGTAATATGGTACAAGGGGCTGCGGATTATACTCGACGGCCTGCGCGGGCTGAAGGACACGGGGCAGAGCTTTCGTATGATTGTCGTCGGCAAGGGCGACGACCTTGAGGATGTCAAGAATTACGCCAAGGAAAAGGGAGTCTTTAACGAGTGTATTTTCACGGGTGCCATCTATGACCGCGCGAAGCTCAAGGCCTATTATTCACGCGCCGACCTCTTTCTTCTGCCGTCGGTATTTGACAACAACCCGCTGGTGGTAAAGGAGGCGGCCGCCTGCCGCACCCCAAGCGTGCTGATAAGAGATAGCAGCGCGGCCGAAGGGGTGGTTGACGGATATAACGGAGTTTTGATTTCCGAGAGTGCAGAAGATATGGCCCGCGCGCTTGCCGCGCTGTGTGCCGACAGGGAGAAAATCAGGCAGCTCGGAGAGCGGGCGGCCGAGGACCTTTATATTTCATGGGAAGATAGCGTGGCGCGCGCGGTTGCCAGATACCAACAGGTGCTTGAGAACCACAAAGCCGGGAAAATTCAGCATCCGCGTGTCAAGTATGACCGGATGATTGACATGGTAGGCAGCACATATAAGGCACTGGTCCGCGCCCGGCTTGTCAGTGAAGGGGTTGCGGAACAGCTTAAGAAAGTCCCGGACGAGTTCAGTGCGTGGGTAAAGAAGTTGTATGGCAACATCAGGGATCGCTTTGACAGGTATCAGTAAAATGCGTTTTTCGGTATAAAAGAATCGGTAACTAAACATTGAGCGGCGGAGGAGCATCCGCCGCTCACTTCTATTCTCGTAACAAAAGGAAAATAATATTTACAGCCGCCCCGGAATTTACCGCTGTAGGAGTACGGGGTGTGACACGGAAGATAATAAATCCTTGCACTTGACTTGACAATTCTGTTTAAAAAGAGTCTTTAGCGGGTATGGGGCAAGCCCCATGAAGCAAAGCAGAAGGCGTGGGGCAGCGCCCCATATGGTTATTTCAGCTCGGCGCGGCGGAGTATAAGCGAGCCGGCTGCAGCGGATATAATAATGTACGCCGCACTGCTGAGAAGCGAGGTTATGAAAAGGTCGGTTGGTAAATTCTCTGAGGCGGTAAGCAGGTTTAACTGGTAGGCGGGGTTCAGGCGGGTGATTTGCTCGAGCCATTCGGGGCAGTCGATCAGCATCATGGGGATAGAGCCGAGAATGGCGATAACCATTCCCAAAGCTATCTGCAGCACGATGGTGATACCGATACTCCGGGTGGCCGCCGCAAAAAAGATGCCGATGGAGATCATCGCCGAGAACATCAGCGTACCCATGAGCAGCACCTTAAGGATATAAATAAACTCGCCGAATGTGAAGGCGCTCCCGTAACCGAGCAGAAGGCTTCCCAAAGCCAGCATAAGCAGCGAGTATATCAGAAAGAGAGCCGCGCCGATGCTTACCGCGGATATCAGCAAACTCAGGTATACCTGCAGCCTGCTGTGACCCGCGATGATTTTATTCCGCACCGTCCCGGTCGAGAAATCGCGGCAGACGAGAATGCCGATGAGCACCGGCAGAATCAGGCCGATATTGTTCGTGACCGACAAAGTAGACATAAAGACGAATTTTCCTGAGAACGAAATCCCTAATCCCGCCCCTCCAATCTCGCTGAGGCTGTCTTTAATGAGTTTTTCGAGCAACAGGTACAGAGCCGGCGTCGAAAGGGCGAAAAATACAACCAGAATCAGCGCGATGAATAAAATTATATCTTTTTTAGCACGATAAAAATCAGCCCTGAGCAAATCAGACACTAGTCCTGCCTCCTGTTACTTTAAGATAATAGTCCTCAAGACTCTCCTCCCGGCTCCTGATACTCAGCACCGGGAAACCGCCCTCCTCAAGTGCGGCGACAAGCCGGCTGATGCCTACGTCTTCAAAGATGCGCAGCGTGCCATTCTCGTGCGTGTAGTCCCTAATGCCGAGCTGGCCGGCGAGATATTCTCCTGCCGCCGCCGGGTCGTGCAGGTCTACGTCGATACTCCTGCGACACTGCCGATGAATCTCGTCGGATGTAATTTCCTTGACCAGCTTCCCGTCGGCGATAAAACCGTACTTGTTGGCCACAAGCGACAACTCGCTCAAGATATGGCTTGAGATGAGGAAGGTAATTCCCGATTCCCTGTTTAGCTTCAGTATAAGGTTTCTCACGTCAAAAATCCCCTCGGGGTCAAGGCCGTTGAGCGGTTCGTCGAGAATCATGAATTCGGGATTGCCGCAGAGCGCCATGGCAATACCGAGCCGCTGGCGCATACCCTGCGAAAAGTTGCCGGCCCTGCGGCTTGTAGCAGCCACCTTTGACAGTCCGACCGTCTCAAGGTGCTCGTCTATCCGGCTCGTGTCGGCTCCGAGAATTTTGCACTGCATATACAGGTTTTCTCTTGCGGTCATGTTCCTGTAGATTGCCGGAGTCTCGACGATAGCAGAAGTGCGCCGACGTGCCGCCATGATTTCGGGTGAACCGCTCGGGGCGCCGAAAAGTACAAATGAGCCAGAGGTGGGGATTGTGAGCCCGCAAACAACGCGGATAAGCGTGGTTTTGCCGGCGCCGTTGGCGCCGACAAAGCCGTAAATGTCGCCGCGGGATACCGTCATGTTCACATTGTCAAGGGCGGTGACGGCGCGGTATTTTTTTGTGAGGTTTTGAGTTGTCAATACTTCTTCCATGCTGTTCTCCGTTTTTTATTGTTTTTCGGGCAGACCGCCGGTTTTTCTACCGTCTTCGGAGAGGTCAGAGCCGCGGCGCCGGCGCCGTTGTTTGACACATTCGGTGAGCAGGTATTCAATCTGCCCGTTCAGTGAGCGGAATTCGTCAGCTGCCCATGCGTTCAGCTCATTGAATAGTGTTGTCGAAAGGCGCAGAGGTATCTGCTTTTTTTCGGTGTCGGCATTTCTTTTTTTAATTGTGTCGGCCATTGTCATCACTACCGGTTAATATAGCGAGCCGCTGTTGACCACCGGCTGAGCGTCGCGATTGCCGCAGAGTACAACCAGAAGGTTGCTTACCATTGCCGCCTTTCTTTCGTCATCAAGGACCACAATATTGTTTTCGCTGAGCTTTGAAAGCGCCATCTCGACCATTCCGACTGCACCGTCGACTATCATCTTGCGCGCGTCGATGATTGCCGTCGCCTGCTGCCGCTGGAGCATTGCGGCGGCGATTTCGGGAGCGTAGGCAAGATAGGTAATCCGGACCTCGATAATCTCAATGCCCGCAATATCTACCTTGCTCTGGAGCTCTTCGCGAATGCTGTCGCATACCTCCCGGCTTGAGCCGCGCAGCGATTTTTCGTCGCCCTCTGCCGACACGTCATAGGGATACATGCGGACAATGTTGCGCAGGGCGGCGTCTGCCTGAATTGAAAGGTATTCCTTGTAGTTGTCGACATTGAAAACCGCCTTGGCGGTGTTGACCACCCGCCAGATGACGACAATTCCGATTTCAACCGGATTGCCGAGCAGGTCGTTGATTTTTTGCTTTGCGTTGTTCAGCGTTATCGCCTTGAGCGATATTTTACGGTTGATCGGAAACTGGTTCGTTCTTGTAAATGTGGGTCTTGTTACTATTACTCCGCTTGAAGTATTGGTTTCGGGCGGAGCCACCGAGGTCGCGAAGGGGTTGACATAGTAAAAGCCTTCCTCTCGCAGAGTGCCGATGTATCGCCCGAAAAGGGTGAAGACCATCGCCTCCTGAGGCTTGAGAATCTTCAGCCCCATGAATGGAATCCAGCCGAGACACAGATATACTATGCCCGCAACCAAGGAAATAATTCCGCCGACCGACGACTCGTTTTCCTCCATCAGGATGCCGCCGTATATGACGGCCGCCAAGCCCGCAAGGCAGAGCAGTATAAAGAGGATCATCATCGGCATGCCGGGCAGGGCGCGCGGACGCTTTTCTTCAAACTGCAGTTTTTTTGCTTCCATAACAAACCTCCTGAATCATCATGATATCATATTGATATCACAATCATACCATAAATGCCGGCGGTTGTCAATAGGTTATTCTTTATTAGGAGAAGTTTCTTGAAAGAAGTTTTTTCAAGAACTATTTAACATTACTTCCCGTAAAGACAGAACCGCCGGCGTCAATGACGCCCGGCGGTCTTTAAAGCTTAAATTCACATCACAATTTTCAAAAAAGCAGCTTTTCAACCCCGTTTATTTCATTCTGAGATGTGCTCCCGCGATAGTATCCGCAGCCCTTCCCTGATTTCCGAGTAGGTATAGCCATACCTCTGCATTGCGGCGACAAGCCGTTCGAGCGCCGGCTTTTCTGTCGGGACTCTGCCATGGCACTTCTTCATTATCATCTCAGCACAGCGGCGGTTGAAATCAACCTCGCCGAGAAGTTCCTTTGCACCGGATATCGCCTCGTCGGAATAGCCCTTCTCACGCAGCATTGCAAGAATCCTGCGACTGCCGTAGCCCTTCCTCAGGCCAGCCTCCATTGTCGCCTCGGCGTCGGCTCTCTCGTTGATATAGCCCCGGCTGCAGAGGTATTCCGCAGTACGTGCGGCGGTGCCGGCCTCAATCCCGCGGGCGACCAGCTTCCGCACAAGCCCCCGCTTTGAGTTCGGGCCGTACGAGAGCAGACCGAGCCCCTTTTTCACGGCCTCAAAAAATGCCGCCGCCGCTTCAAGAGCATCGTACTCATCCGGAGTTATTTCCCTGCCCTGCCGGAGGTCGATATTCTGCCGGTCGGCCTGTAAGATAACAAAGCGCTTTTTCTCGCTGTGCTCTCCATCACCGAGCAATAACTCCACTGCAACCCCGCCGTCACCAAGGACGGCGGCGCGCTCAATCTTTATTTGGGTCTTCATCTTGCCCATGCTCACTCGTCATCCTGTATCAGGCTGATATCAAATTCTTCCTCCTTATCGCCCTCGGACTCGTCGAGTTCAAACTCATCTTCCAGAATCTTAGCCTGAGCACTCATGGCGCGGATTTTCTCTTCAATTTCATCCATGAGCCCCGGGTTGTCCTCAAGGTACTTCCTGGCATTATCCCTGCCCTGGCCCATCCGCTCGCCCTCATATGAGAACCATGTGCCGCTCTTTTGGATTATGTCGAGCTTGACGCCGAAGTCGAGTATCTCCCCGGCGCGCGAAATGCCCTTGCCGTAAAGGATGTCAAATTCGGCGACATGGAAGGGCGGCGCAACCTTGTTTTTCACAATTTTGCACTTGATGCGGTTTCCGTATATCTCGGTTCCGCGCTTGAGCTGCTCTTGTTTGCGGACATCAATTCTCACCGAGGCATAAAACTTGAGCGCCCGCCCGCCAGTTGTGGTCTCGGGGTTCCCGTAGACAACCCCCACCTTATCGCGGAGCTGGTTTATAAAAATGACGACGCAATTGCTCTTTGATATGGCCGCCGACAGCTTTCGCAGTGCCTGCGACATCAGCCTTGCCTGTGCGCCGACCGCCGAGACCCCCATATCCCCCTCGATTTCCTGACGCGGGACCAGCGCCGCGACCGAGTCTATGACTATTATGTCGACCGCTCCCGAGCGCACCAGCGCTTCGGTGATTTCAAGCGCGTCGTCGCCGCAGTCGGGCTGCGAGACAAGCAGGTTGTTTACGTCCACGCCCAGCGCTTTGGCGTAAACCGGGTCGAGCGCGTGCTCGGCGTCGATAAAGGCGGCCTCTCCCCCCTCCTTCTGCACCTGGGCTATTACATGAAGCGCAACCGTGGTTTTGCCCGAGGATTCGGGGCCGTATATCTCGGTTATCCGCCCGCGGGGCAACCCGCCGATTCCGAGCGCAAAGTCAAGCGCAATAGAACCGGTGCGCACAGTCTGAACCTCCATGCGGGAATTCTCGCCGAGCTTCATTATGGTGCCTTTTCCGAAGTCCTTTTCAATCTGGGCAATGGCGGTGTCGAGTGCCTTGCGCTTTTCTTCCTTGTTTGCGTCGGGATTCGGCATCACAAGCATTTTTTTGGCCTGCTTCATTTGTCGGCTCTCCTGTCTTTTTGTCGTTTTATAGTTAAATTATACAGTAACCCGCCGGCCTTGTCAATAGATTCTATGAAAAATCATTCCGTTTCGGGAATTCTTATGTGCTGATTGCGAGGAATTAATGCCATTATATGTATTGCTAATTCCGTTTTTGATATTTTCATATATAAAAAGCCTCCCGCAAAACACGGGAGGCAATGCTTACAGGTCGTCGTTGATGAGCTTTTCCATGAACTGCTCTTTTGTTATCAGCACCCGGCGGGGCTTGTTGCCGTCCTGAGGGCCGACGTATCCGAGCTTCTCCATCTGGTCGATTATCTTCGCCGCCCGGCCGTAACCCACCTCCAGCCTGCGCTGCATGAGCGAGGTTGAGATCTTGCCGGTCTCGATTGCCAGCTCTATGGCGTCACGCAGCTTCGGGTCAAATTCTTCCCCGCTGAGCTCTTCGACATCAACCGGCTTGCCGCCCTTCTTGTTGCCGCATTTGGCAGCCTCCTCTTCAACCCGCTTTAAGAACTCGTGGTCATACTGCGCGCCGCTGTTGTGAGTCTTTATATAGTCGACGATATTCTCAACTTCAAGCTCGCTGACATAGGCGCCCTGAACGCGGATCGGCTTCGCGGCGCCGACCGGCGAGAAGAGCATATCGCCGCGGCCGATAAGCTTTTCGGCCCCCGCCATGTCTATGATGGTGCGCGAGTCAATCTGCGAGGCCACCGTGAAGGCAATCCGCGAAGGTATGTTTGCCTTGATAAGGCCTGTAATGACGTCAACCGATGGCCGCTGGGTTCCGATTATCAGGTGTATCCCGGCCGCTCTTGCCTTTTGCGCCAGCCGGCAGATGCAGGTTTCTACATCGTTGGGAGCGGTCATCATCAGGTCGGCCAGCTCGTCGATGATTATCACAATTCTGGGCATCGGCATCAGCTCGGGGTCATTTTCGGCAATGCGGTTGTAGTTGGTTATGTCGCGGACATTGAGGTCCTCAATCATCTCAAAGCGCCGCTCCATCTCGGCCACCGCGGTTGCAAGCACGCCGGCCGCCTTTTTCGGGTCGCTGACCACCGGAACATAGAGGTGAGGCATATCCTTGTAGACATTGAACTCGACCTTTTTCGGGTCGACGAGTATCAGCTTCACCTCGTCGGGCCGGGCTTTATAAAGAATACTGATAATTATGCTGTTGATGCAGACCGACTTTCCCATACCGGTGGCGCCGGCGATGAGCAGGTGCGGCATTTTGTCGATATTGAAGAATATTGGCTTGCCGGCCACGTCCTCACCGAGACAAACCGCCAGCTTGCTCGGGGTTTCCTGAAAAGTTTTGGACTCAATCAGTGTTCTGAGAAAAACTATCGCCTGAGTGCGGTTGGGCACCTCGACGCCGACCGCCGCCTTGCCGGGTATCGGCGCCTCAATGCGCACACCTGTTGTGGCAAGGCTCAGGGCGATGTCGTCGACAAGATTGGCGATTGACCTCACCCTGACGCCGGCATCGGGCTTGAGCTCGTAGCGCGTGATTGTCGGCCCGCGCGAGTAGGTGATTTCCTTTATTCGGACATTAAAGCTGCTGAGCGTGTCCATGAGTTTTTTGGCATTCGCACGCAGCTCCTCGGAATAATCGGCCTCCTTGGGGTTGGTATCGGGCGCCAGCAGGTCAACAGGCGGGAAAATATATGTGGTGAGCTGCTTCCCTGTCGAGAGCGGCTCTTCCTCTTCGTCAAAAGCGAGGTCGGAAATATCCTCGGTGCTGACATTCAGCTCAATGTCGGCTTCCTTTTTGTCGCTGTCCTCCTTTTTGAGTACGTCTTTTCCAGCGATGTCGGATTTGCCGTGCAGCAACTCGCCGAGGTCGTTGTAATCTTCGTCCTGCTCAAGCTGCTCGGTCAGCGCGCTCACCCCGCCCGACCTGACAGGCTCTGGAATATCGGATTTGGGTTCGGCACCGGCCACTTTCTCTTTAACCTCGGGCTCGGGAGGCAGTATTCCGCCCTCACCACCGGCAGCCTGCACGGTCTTATCTGCGGCATCGGATTTCAGCACCTTTGAGGTGGTATCGCCGATTATGGTCTTGTGCCCTTCGGTAAACACCGCATCGACAGGAGCGGCCGCATCGATGTTCCCGAGCACCTCATGCCGCCGGCGCTTTTGTTCCTCTTTTTTGGCCTTCTTTCTCTCGCGCGCAGCCCGGCGTCTCTTTTTATCGGTCCCGACAGCGGGCTCGTCTGCATTCTCATCGCCCTCGGCTTCGGATTCATCAGCTTCGGCCTCGGCCATAAGGCGCAGGCGTTCGGCGCGTTCCCGAAGCAGGCGGGCGATGTAAAGCCGGATTCCGCGCGGCGTTGTGCCGAAAAGGAACATAAAGAGCACGGCAATCAAGGGGCTGAGTATAATCAGCGAGCCGATAATGCCGAGCGCCGAGAAGCAGAGCTCGCCCAGAATGCCCCCGAGGACGCCGCCGCCTATGAGGTTGATTCCGTCCCCCCACAGCCTGATGACATTAAAGCCGACGCGCCCCGCGTTGTTGATAGTGACCACATGCACCAGCGCGGATGTCACAAGCAGGATGAGAAGAGAGAGCGACAGTTTGAGCCCCACCAGCTTCATATCGACATACTGCCGCCAGAAAACCGCAAGATTGAGCAGGACAAGCGGCAAGAAATATGCCGGCCAACCGAACAACCCGCAGAACACGTCGTTAAGTATGCTGCCGGCCACCCCTACAGCTCCGCTGACCCCTGCGGCGACACAGACAAAGCAGGCTGCAATAAAGAGGGTCAGCACAAGGAGCAGATACGGTATGAGTTGGTGCACAAAGCCTGCCGAGGGCGGCGAGGCCGGCACAGCTTCTTTTATGGGTTCACCGGTGCGCCGGGAATTACCCCGTTCCCCCGGTCCGGGCGGGAGCTCTTTTGGCGGCCTTTTAGCCTTCAGTTTTTTATTCTGTGGCATTTTGTTCTCTGGCATATGTCGGTATCCTTTCATATCCGGGTGCTGTATATGGGGCAGTTTCCGGATAAGAAAAAATTTGGTTGTACAATCCGGAAAATTCAGGCAGGCACCTCTGCTTTGCGGCTTATTTGAAAATGCTCTCCATATAGAGAGCGCTGCGAATTATCCGTAGATTTTGAGCAGATAATAATCACAGGGACAAGTCCCTGAACAACATTATTATATCATCGGGGGCACTATATTTCAAGTAAATTTACAGATTTTCCGGAATATAACCTTCGGGGCGGGTACATGGCCGGAAGGAGGCGGTGAATTGCGTGAGATGACAAAAGGCATGGCGCTGGCGGCTGCAGGCTTTGTCGCGGGACTGATCAACGGGCTGCTCGGCGCCGGCGGCGGGATTATAGTCGTGTTTGCGCTAAGCTGGCTTCTAAGCCGTCAGCTTGACGACGGCCGCGACGCCTTCTCAAATGCGCTGGCCGTAATGCTGCCGCTCTCGGTGATCTCCGCCGTCGGTTATGCCCTGCGGGGTGTTGTACAAGAGGAAAAACTCGCCATTCTTGTGATTCCGGCGGTGCTGGGCGGGCTTATCGGCGGCATTTTATTATACCGGATTGAGACCCGCTGGGTCAGGGTGCTGTTCTCGGCGATTGTCGTCTGGTCGGGGATATCGATGCTCACCTGATAAAAACAAACGCCGCACAAATGGTTGCCTGCTTGCATGACGTGACAGGAGAATATGCCGATTGATTATTGATGTAATTGTTGCTTTTTTAATTGCCGCCCTCTCGGGCATGGGAGTAGGCAGCGCCGGCTTGCTTGTCGCCTGGCTGACCTCGGTGAGGGACTATCCCCAGCTTTCCGCGCAGGGGCTCAATCTTTATTTTTTCCTCTTCTCCTCATCGGCCTCGCTTATGATTCATCTCTGGAACAGGAGAATCTTGTGGGGAGCGGTGCTGCTGATGGCCGGTTTTGGTGCCCTCGGCGCTCTTTTAGGAGTCCGGGTTGCCTCGCACATAAACCCCTCTCTCCTGCGCCGGCTTTTCGGGCTGATGCTGCTCGCCTCGGGCGGCGTGTCAATGGCAAAGTCGCTCTTCCCATCCGGCAGAAAAAAGAACACAAGCCCGAATTATAAATCCGAAAGATAATAAAGAGGCGAGAAATATCCGCTTTTTTCCCTCAAAGCCAACGCAAAATTATTCAAAAATGCCCTTTACAAGACATAATAGGTATGATATAATAGCTTAGCTAACATTGGCTCGGGCTCCGGACCAAGCCGCCTTGCGGCACTTCACCGACCGGAATCTGTGTCAATGCAATAATTTTGAAAGGTGAAAAATCATGACCAAAGAAGAAAAACAGGCAATTATTGCGGAGTTCGCCACTCATGAGGGAGATACAGGTTCGCCTGAAGTACAGATAGCGCTTATTACCTTCCGCATCAAAAACCTCACTGAGCACCTCAAGGCAAACCCGAAAGACCATCACAGCCGTCGTGGACTGCAGAAAATGGTCGGCCACAGGAGAAACCTGCTCAACTACCTCATGAAAACCGATATCGAGCGCTACCGTGCATTAATCGAGAAGCTCAGCTTAAGAAGGTAAGCCCAGTAATTGTTTGGAGTGACGAGCGGGTATCTTCCGGCTCCTCACTCCTAACTATTATTAACAGCCCGGATATTGCTGCCTGGCACCATGCGGCAGGAGCATATCGCCGCAACCCCAACTCAATATGGCATCTCTCACGATGGGATTAGCAGTTAAATATGCGCCGCACGCCTGTCCGACGTGTATTTAAGTGCTAACCTCCGTGAGATATGCTAAATATATTTTATGGAGGACATGTTATTAATGTCGGAAACAGAAAAAATCAGCTCACCTATCCAGTTTAAGAATCACAGGGTGTTCAATTACACGCTAGCCGGCAGGCCACTTGTCGTCGAGGCCGGCAAATTTGCAGGACAGGCAAACGGTTCGGTAATGATTAGCTACGGTGAGACCGCAGTACTCTGCTGCGCGACAGCCTCCCCGAAGCCGCGCGAAGGCATTGACTTCCTGCCGCTGTCTGTCGATTATGAGGAAAAAATGTATGCAGCCGGGAAAATTCCCGGCGGATACCTCAGAAGAGAGGGGCGTCCCTCCGAGAAGGCCGTTCTGGCCGCACGTTTGATAGACCGCCCCATCCGCCCGCTCTTCCCCAAGGACCTTCGCAACGATGTGGTACTGACGCTTACCGTCATGTCGGTTGACCCCGAATGTCCGCCCGAAATCACCGCCATGATTGGCGCCTCTATTGCTCTGGCAATATCCGATATTCCGTGGAACGGGCCTGTCGGCGGCGTGCTCGTAGGGCTTGTTGACGGAAAGTTCATCATCAACCCCACAGAAGAAGAACAAAAGAAGTCTGAGCTTTCTCTCACCGTCGCGGGCACAAAGAAGAAAATCGTAATGATTGAAGCCGGGGCCAACCAGGTCGATGAAGACACCATGCTGGGGGCCATACAGTTCGCCCACAAAGAAATAAAAGATTTGCTCGATTTCATCTCTGCCATTGTCGATGAAATCGGCAAGCCCAAGTTCGAATATCCCTCCTGCGTGCTCGACCCCGAAATGTTCGAGAAGATTTTCAGCTTCTGCGAGCAGGACGTGATGTTTGCCCTCGATACCGACGACAAAAATATCCGCGAAGAGAGAATGCTCCCGATTACCGATGCAATTCTTGAGAAATTCGGTGAGGAGTATCCCGACCTTGAGGTACTGTTACCGGAGGTAATCTATAACATTCAGAAGAATATCGTCCGCCGATGGCTACTGGTCGACAAAAAGCGTGTCGACGGCCGACGCATGGACGAAATCCGCCCGCTCGGCGCCGAAGTAGGCATTTTGCCGAGAGCTCACGGCTCGGGACTTTTCACAAGAGGACAGACCCAGGTTATTACCGCGACCACGCTCGGCATGCTCTCAGAGGCGCAGATGCTCGACGGAATCGACAGCGATACTACAAAGCGCTATATGCATCATTACAACATGCCGGGATATTCGGTAGGCGAGACCAAGCCTATCCGCGCCCCCAGCCGGCGCGAAATAGGCCACGGCGCGCTCGCCGAGCGTGCGCTTGTGCCGGTGCTTCCCTCGGAGGAGGAGTTCCCCTATGCAATCCGGCTGGTCTCGGATGTAATTTCCTCAAACGGCTCTACCTCGCAGGCCGCAGTCTGCGCCTCGACCCTGGCACTGATGGATGCCGGAGTGCCGATAAAGGCTCCGGTTGCCGGAATCTCCTGCGGGCTCATCACCGCCGAGGACGGCAGTTGGGACCTGATGATCGACATTCAGGGAGTCGAGGACTTCTTTGGCGATATGGACTTCAAAGTTGCCGGCACACACAAGGGCATCACCGCCATTCAGATGGACATCAAAATTGACGGCCTGACCTTTGACATCATCAAAAAAGCGCTTGCAGAAACCCGCCGTGCCCGCAAATATATAATCGACGAAGTGCTGCTCGTGGCCATCCCTGCCCCGAGGCCCGAAATTTCAAAGTATGCTCCCAAGCTGACCACCCTGCACATCGACCCCGAGAAGATTCGTGACGTCATAGGCAAGGGCGGCTCGGTGATTCAGAAAATCGTGGCCGACAGCGGCGCCAAAATCGACATTGAGGACGACGGAACCGTCATCATCGCCGCGGTCAACAGCGAGAGCGCCGAGATGGCCAAGTCGGCAATCGAGGCCATCGTCTTTGAGCCGGTGGTTGGTGCCGTGTACACCGGCCGGGTCACAAGCATCAAGGAATTCGGCTGCTTCGTCGAATATGCCCCGGGCAAGGAAGGCATGGTGCATATCTCCAAAATCGCTCCCCGCCGCATAAACAAGGTTGAGGACGTGCTCAAGCCCGGTGACATCGTAAAAGTCAAATACATCGGCCTTGACAAGAAAGGCCGCATGGACTTCTCTATCAAGGACGCGAAGTAAACGCTCCGGGGGCTCCGCCCCCGGACCCCCGCCAAAGGAAACTTTTTGAAAAAAAGTTTCCTTTGGAAACCTTCAAAAACTTTTCAAACAAACTCTACTCAATAAGCCCGGCGGGAAATCCGTCAATTAAAGTGACGGTACACCGTCAGCAACAGCCGACGAAATGGCGTTTGTAATCTAAAACTATATAAAATAAAGCCCGGCGACCGCAAGCCGGGCAAAGGGTTATCCGCCCCTTGGCTGTCCGATAAACAACTAAAATGTTTGCGGGGTCAGGGGGGTTTTAAATCCCCGCCCCGCCTGCACTGAAAGGAGTAAAAAGATGAACAGCCGCGAACCCGGTCAGGTGCCACATCTCGGTTCCGGGCGTGCCGCCCGCCTGCGCCGCCGTAGAAGAAAAAGGATTGCCCTGTTTGCCTCATTTGTGGTTATAATCCTTTTGATAGTGCTTGCCGTGGTGCTGCTGGCGCTTGAAATTGCCGACGTCTCGCAGAAGCTGAAAGATCAGGACACCTCAGAACAGAACGCCGATACCACCGACCCACTCTCCGATTATGTTCCGGCAAGCGGGACCTACAACATACACGAGGGTACCCTGATTCTCGTCAATCAAAAAAACAAATATGTCTTTCCGGCCGACGAGTCGCGCATTATTGAAATGCGCTCAAGCCGCACGATAAATGCCTCCGGGGATCCTTCCTACCAGTGTGATTACGAAAAACGCCTTGACAAGACGGCGCTTGCCGACTTCAATAAGATGATGGACGCCTTTTACGCCGCCACAAACAACCCCTACGCGCTGGTCTCAGACGCCTACCGTAACGAGAAGGATCAGGAGGGAAAATCAATTTCGGTGGGGCATAGCGACCACCATACCGGGTATCTCGTATCAATCAAGTTCTACGACGACACGGGCATCTACACCCCCGAGAATCCGAAATACGCGGACGCCTATGCGTGGCTCAATTCACACGCCGCCGGGTACGGGTTTGTCGTGCGCTATCCCGCAAACAAAACCCTGGTAACCGGTGTGAGCGATTATACTTACTGTTACAGATATGTCGGCCCGGCGCACGCCGCCTACATGAGTACAAACGACCTCTGCCTTGAGGAATATGTGGAGCTTCTGAGAACCTCATATGTATTCGGCGGCAATCACCTGAAAATCACCGATGTCGACGGCACAAACTACGAGGTCTACTACATCCCCGCTACAGACGGCGATAACACGGCTATTTATGTCCCGGCATCAAGCGGGGGATTTGAGATTTCGGGCGACAACGAGTCGGGCTATATCGTAACCGTAACTCTGAAATAAAGGGGGGCAGCCAATGGCAAAAACAAACCCGGCCGACGAGGTCACCTCGCGCTGTCTTGAGATGCAAACAGCAGCGGCACCCCGCACACGCGGTGCCGACACCCTGCTTGTCATCATCTGCGCGGTCCTTTTGTCGGGATTCGGAATTCTCATATGGGTGCTTCCCCAAAAGTCCTTTTCGCCCGACGAGAACCGTACCCTCGCGCAGTTTCCCGAGTTTTCAATTGAAGCGCTGACAAGCGGCAAATACACCAGAGAGGTCGGAAGCTTTTATGCCGACCAGTTCCCGCTGCGGCAGTATTTTGTCGGGCTAAAGACGGCCTGCGAGCTGGCCTCACTTAAAATGCAGAATAACAATGTCATCCCATGTGTCGGCGGGAATCTTGTCAAGCGGCTCGAGTACACCGATTACTCAAAGGCCGATAAAAACTTAGATGCGATTGACAGATTCCGCGAAGCACTCGGAGCCTGCGGAATTCCGGTGGTCACGGCGGTCGTGCCGCGGCCTGTTGACGTGCTGAGTGCTTCCCTGCCCCCGCTCTACGGCAGCGACAGGTCGGACAGGATTTGGGAAGTAATAGCCGCCTCGGGGACAGATACTGTTGACCTGCTCACGCCGCTCAGGTCGCTTGCCGAGGGCGGCGGGTATGTCTGGTACCGTACCGACCACCACTGGACTACAAGCG
The DNA here is from genome assembly GCA_050946195.1 of Eubacteriales bacterium. GTDB lineage: Bacteria > Bacillota > Clostridia > Oscillospirales > CAG-272 > UMGS1002. The sequence continues at coordinate 9,677 of JBMNUI010000008.1, read as the reverse complement.
GCGCATATGCCGCATACCTTGAGCTTGCCCTCATCGGATACAGCCCGAAGCCCCTCTCGTTTTTTGAGATTGAGGTTGTTTCAGATGAGTTTTACGGCACTACATGGTCAAGCTCGGGCATGAGGTGGACCCAGCCCGACACAATCGAGTTCTACCGCTACACCGGGGATGAGGAATATACCACCCTTAATGTGCTGACCGGCGAGGCTTTGCAGGGCTTCTACGCCACCGATTATCTTGACACAAAGGACAAGTACTCCGCCTTCCTCGGGGGCAACAGTGCGCATGTGCGGGTCTCCCAAAACAACGCAACCGGCCGGCCGACGCTGATTGTTGTAAAAGACAGCTATGCAAACGCGCTTGTGCCCTTCCTTGCAATTCATTTCGACCTTGAGATAATCGACCTGCGCTTTTATACCGGCTCGACGGCGGCACTGGCAGCAGACACAAAAGCCGCGGCGGTCCTGATTCTCTGCGGGGCCGACACCCTCGCCTCCTCAGATGAGCTGACCCTGCTCGGCTACGGGCTTTCTTCGCTAAATGACAGGTAGCCTGTATTATTGCGCTTCCGGTGAGCAATAATAAACCTAAAGCGGCCGCAAAGCGCTGCCACCGGTATACTTAATGAATTAAACCGCTTCTTGCGGTAGGTATGGGGGTTATTATGATAAAAACCAAGCTGAAAAAACACGGGAGGCTCTCCCGCATCTTCAAAAAGCCCTATGTGCAGAACCGGATAACCTTCACTTCGCAGCTCTATCCCAACGCCAACTCGTCAAGGCCGGCAATCACCGCCGGAGCCTCGGGCAGTTTCAGCATCAGGCTGCTGTCGCTTTTGGCATGGCTGGGCGCCATAACCGCACTTTTTGTTGTGGCCTCCAAATTCAGAGCCCGTTAAGTTCCCTCAGTGCGGACGGAAAGTGTGCTGCGGGCTCAAGTCACACATGCGGTCCAGAACCCGCACATTTCAAACGGCGGCCAAAGTCCCCGCCGCAAAGGGCGGCAGCGCCGCCTTTTTTTATTTCACACAAGGCGGTATAATATTGAAATTCAAGGACAAAACAGCGCTCTCGGTCGCACTTCTGACCATTCTTATATGCGCCGTGATGGCCCTGCTTGACATCACATTCACGGTAATTCTGCCCGGGAGCGTCATTCCCTTCCCATATCTTTGGCGTTCCGTGATAAAGGCGGCGCTTTTCCTCGGCTGTCCGCTTATCTGGGCGGCGGCAACCAAAGACCGCCGGGTTAAAAGCTTCCTTGTCCCGTCGGCGCGCGGGCTGCTTTTCGCGCTTGGCACCGGTGTTGTGGTTTTTGCAGTGATACTCGGCGGCTATTTCCTGCTCGGCGGGCTGTTTGACCTCTCGGGAATAACCGCCTCGCTCTCAAGAACAGCCGGGGTAGATAAGGATAACTTCATATTTGTCGCGCTCTACATTTCTTTTGTCAACTCGTTTCTTGAGGAGTTTTTCTTCCGCGGCTTTGCATTTTATACCCTGCGGGAGCTCTCCGCGCGGCGGCCTGCCTACATATTCAGCGCGCTTGTCTTCTCGTTATATCACGTTTCAATAATGATAGGCTGGTTTGACCTTCCGCTTTACCTTCTGATACTGGTCGCGCTCTTTTTCGGCGGGCTTATATTTAATTACTTTACCGAGCGGGCAGGCAACATTTATTTCTCGTGGATGATACATATGTTCTCAAATTTTGCCATCAACTGCATCGGATTCATACTCCTTGCCACAGTCTGAACAGGAAGTATCACATACAAAAAAGCAGAGCTCATTGTTTAATAAATGGCGTTCGCGCCTCTGCTTCAGCACAAAGAGCTGCCGCTATCGGACGATATGCGGCAGCTCTTCTTTATGGATCAGCTATTCTTGCTTAGTCATTCTTTCTTCTTTTTGAAAACGCCACAGGCCGCACCACAGAGGAATACGAGTGCTGCCGGCGAGGTGATAAGGCCGGAGCAGCTCTTCTTATCCTTTTTCTTATCATCCGGTTTTGTGGTTTCGTCAGATTTGTCGGTTTTGGGAGTCGCCGTGGTTGTGTCTTCTTCGGAGGGCGCGGCGGTTGTGGTTGTCACAGGCTCGGTGGTCGTCCCAGGAGCGTCTGTTGTGGTTTCCTGCGGAGTCGTGGTCGGGTTGGGGTCGGTCTTATCGATGCATTCGGAGTCTGTCTCGATATACCCGTTTTCATATCCGACAAACGGTCCGACAGCGTCGGCATCCTTGCTGTACTCGCCGTTGTTGATGCAGCCGATAAGATACGCCGCACCCGAAAGCTGGGCAATAAACGGGGAGACCCAGTGAGTGCCTGTTATCTTGCCGAAATTCTCACATCTGTCAAGAGTAGCAACAGTGGTCACTTTGTTGACATGGGCTATTATTCCGGCTACCTGCGAGTCGGACTTCTGTGTCGGGGCATCGGCACATGTAATGTCTCCGTAGTTTATGCAGTTGACCAGCTCAATCGAGTTGCCGGTATATGCAATAAAACCGGCTGCTCTTGCCTCAATTAGCGAGCAGTAGGTCGTGATTTCTGCATAGTTCTCACAGTTCTCAAGCTTTGCGCTGTCATGGTTTGCGCTGCCAACGAAACCGCCGGCGTTGTGGTAGACGTTGTCAACCATGTCAATTCCGCTGCCGACCTTGATGGCGCCGTATGTTTTGCAGCCTGTCATGGTAAAATTCCGGCTGTAACCGATAAAACCGCCCACATTGCACTTATCAGGGGTTGTTACCTCAATATCGGCATAAATGGTAACATTAGTAAGGGTCATGGTATTGGCGTTTTCCTGCGCACCGCAAAGCACGCCGTGGCTCTTGTTTACCGCCCCGGTCACCAGCATTTTTACCGGGTAACCTTCTTTACCGAAACTCAGATCGGTGATTACCAGATCGCCGTTTTTGTTTGCACGCCTGATAGTCCCGACGTCTGAGGCGGCGTTGGTATCTAAAAGGGTGTAATTGAATACACTGTAGCCGCAGCCGTTGATGGTACCGCTGAACTCATCGAATATGAAGTTGTCATATTCTTTTCCGCCGAGGTCAATGTCGTTTGTCAGATAATATGTACCGCCGGAGGTCATCGCCTCAAAATCCGCTGCGGTGGATATCGGGGTTCCTTCGGGCAGAGCGCTGACTTCAAAGGGCAGCATGATAAGCGCCATGGCGGTTACCAAAAGTATTGAAAAAGACTTTTTCAGCATAAGCAAACCTCCTTTTCATAATAATCTGCTATATTGCGGGACCAAGATTGGATTCTGTGCCAATAATTCTTCATAGTAAATGTTACCACTCAGACAAAACGCCGACAAGATAAGAACGTGCAATAAATTTATAAAAATTTCCAATAATCAAGGCCACCGGAAAACCGGTAGCCTTGTCTTTTTTAATCTTCAGTCCGACGGCTCTGGTCGGCTGAGGTCATCATAAAGATATAATACGGTATGGTCTTGTCGCAGTCCCCTGCTACGTAGGCTATCAGCTTGTTTTTTGTAAAACTGATGTTCTGATTGAAAATATCATACAGTGCTATCCATACCACATACCCGTCCTTATATTTGAAATAATATGCCTCGTCGTAGTCGGGCTGCTTTACTACCGTCTTGGTGCCGATGTCCATTTCGGCAAACCCGAAGTATAGGTGATCCATATGTTTAATGTCTTCCAAATAGAGATACACATATAGGTCAACCGGAACTTCCTTGCCGTTTTCGTCATATTTCTTCTCGAAATCGTCGTAATAGTAGTCGGCATCGTAGGAGCCTTTACAGGTAGCCTTTACGGTCTCGCCGCTGTAGATGCGCTGCACGCTTCTGGTCGCGGCGGTGGTCTTTTCGTCAACCGTCTTTTCAAACAGCCACCACTGCATCTCGACGTATTTTTCAAACCACGACCTCACCGTCATCTTGTTCTCAACAAGCTGGTTTACCCTATCAATAGGTATGGCAAAGTTCAAATTTTGCCCGTTGAGGCTTGTCAGCGCGTTGACACCTATCACATACCCCCTATCATTGACCAGCGGCCCCCCGCTGTTGCCGGGTGAGATAGGCGCTGAGGTCTGAATATATGTCTGTTTCTTCTTCTCGATTTCGCGCGATACATACGACACCACCCCGGAGGTAAAGGTCCCTTCCATGCCGAGCGCGCTGCCGATTGCGTAAACCTGCTCGCCCTTTTTTGGCAGTTCGGGTGCGAATTCAAGATACGGGGTCTTGCGGTCGATTTTCAGGATCGCAAGGTCAAGCTCCTTGTCAAACGCGATTATCTCGACAACCGGACAGATGGTGTTGTCGTAAAGCGTAACCTTTATCTCGTATGCGTCCTCGATGACATGGTAATTAGTGACCAGCGTCCCCGAGTCGTCTATGAAAAAGCCGGAGCCGGTGTTCCATTCAAGATTGTTGCGCCTGTATGTATTAACCTCGACTGTAGCCGGACTTACAAGCTCCGCTATCTCAACACCGCTCAGCACCCGGCGCTCCCAGATTGCGGTGACTTCAAGGTCGGAGGTGACATTTGAGATATCCTTGTTCCACCCTGCAAGAGCCATGAGCGGCTTCTCGGCAGCCGGCGGTATCGCCGCCCCGCCCTCGACCACTGTTTGCACAAGCAGCCCGGTATCATTGGTCGTCCCGCCGTCAATGTTGAAGGTCACTGTGTAGAGCTTTTTCCATTTGGCAGTTATCACCGTGTCCTCGCTGACCGTCACAACCTCGACATCCCAGCCGTCAAAGACATAGCCCTCTCGCACCGGGTCCTCGGGGTAGACTACCGTCTCACCCGAGGTCAGTGTCTGCGTGATGTTGTCGTCCTTGTGGTCGGGTATGGGGTCGAAGGTGACGGTATGCAGCTTATCCCATACCGCATTTACGGTTATGTCGGCCTCGGGTCTTGAGAATTCTCTGTCCCAACCGACAAAGACATAGCCCTCGCGCGACACTTCGGGCGCGGTCACCTCGGCTGTTCCGTCGTAGATTGCCGTCTCAGCACCCGAGACTATCACTCCACCCGCGGGATTGAAGGTGATATAATTAACCTCCTCGGTCTCATCACAGCCCGAGAAGATTGCCGGTAAAAGTATCAAAAGAATTGCAAGCACAAAAGTCACATAATTAAATTTTTTCATAAAAACACCTGTCCGCATTATATTTTTTTGATTAAGCATGTTTCGGCCGGTAGGTTGCTTATTAGTTGTCAATACTGTTTTGTTAGTTAGCTTATCTCGGATGTGGCACCCGAGAACATCCTGTCAACTTCCTTGCGCAGCCTCGGGCAGCTCTCAAGTTCCGGGTCGCGCCGAACCAGGGCTCGCGCGGCCTCCATGGCAGTATTCATCAGCCCGGTGTCGTCGCAGAGGTCGGCCAGCCTGAAGCGCAGCCCGCCGCTCTGCCTGACCGCGCCCGCGCCCCCGATAAAGTCGCCCGGGCCGCGGAGTCCGAGGTCTGCCTCGGCGATTTGAAAGCCGTCGTAGGTCATGCGGATTGTCTCAAGCCGCGCCCGCGCGGCCTTGCCGGTGGCGTCGGAAATCAGAATACAATAGGATTTGCGGTTTCCCCGCCCCACCCTGCCGCGGAGCTGGTGGAGCTGCGAGAGGCCGAAACGCTCGGCATTCTCTACGATCATGAGGCAGGCGTTGGGCACGTTGACCCCGACCTCAATAACCGTGGTCGAAACCAGCACCTGAATCTCGCCGGCCGCAAAGGCCTGCATAATCTTCTCCTTCTCGGCGGCCTTCAGCCTTCCGTGCATAAGCTCGATTTTAACCCCGGGAAGCCGCTCTGCCAGCTCACGGGCATACACCTCGACCGCCTTGAGCGGAGGCTGGGTTTCGGCGAAGCGGCCGAGGTCGGCCAGAGTTATATCCGACATGCTGATTTCATTGTCGACGGTATCGGCCTCCTCAATGGCCGGGCAGACAACATACACCTGTCCGCCCTCGCCGGTCAGCTTCTTTATAAAGGCGTCTACTCGAGCACGGTAGCTTTCATCAACTACAAAGGTGTCGACCCGCTGGCGCCCGGGCGGCATCTCGTCGATTCTTGATATGTCAAGGTCGCCGTAGAGGACCAGCGCCATGGATCTCGGTATCGGTGTCGCGCTCATGACCAACACGTGCGCCTTTTCGTTCTTGCCGGCCAGTGCCGCGCGTTGGTTTACCCCGAAGCGCTGCTGCTCGTCAACCACAACAAGCCCCAGCGCGGCAAACTCCACACCGTCGGATATCAGCGCGTGAGTGCCTATTACTATATCCAGCCTCAGTTCGGGGTCAACCGAGGCGAGCGCCTCATAAATCCGTCGCTTCTTGGCGGGCGGTGTCGCGCCGACCAGCAACTCGCAGCTGATGCCGAGCTGGGTAAAGAGCGGCGCCAAATCCTCATAGTGCTGCCGCGCAAGTATCTCGGTCGGAGTCATCAGGGCCGCCTGACGCCCGCTCTGGACCGCAATCAGCATTGCCGCCGCGGCGCAAATGGTCTTACCGCAGCCGACGTCCCCCACAATAATCCGCCTCATCGGTATATCGCGCTCCATGTCGGCCCGGATTTCGTTTATAACGCGAAGCTGGGCACCCGTCAGCCGGTAGGGCAGCATCCGGGTCAGCTTTGATATGTCGTTGTTCCTGCAGGGCACCGCCCCTCCCTGACGCCCCCTTTTGCCGGCCAGCGCCAAGCCGAGCGAGTACATAAAGAGCTCGTCGAATATAAGCCGTCGCTTGGCCACCGCCAGAGCCGGGTAGCTCTCGGGCTCATGGATATTCCTCAAGGCATAGGCCAGCGTGCAGAGCCGGTTTTCTTCGCGAATGTTCTCGGGCAGCCAGTCCTCAAGCTTGTCGGCCGCAAACGACAGCGCCGTTTTGATGTCCTTTGCCACCTGCTTTGCGGCAAGCCCCTCGGCCAGCCTGTAAACCGGAACCAGTTCGGGCAGCGGTGTCCCCTCGACATAAGGCTCGAATGCCGGGGAACTCATGGCATAACCCCGCCCAACTCTCTCAACCTTCCCCCAGAAGCGGTATGTCGCGCCGAGCTTAAATTTGTCCTTCAGGTAATCCTGATTGAAGTAGGTTATAACACAGGTGCCGCTCTCGTCATATGCGCGGAATTTAAAAAGACTCATCCCCCGGCGGATTCTCGCCCCGCGGGGCTCAGTGGCGACAGTGAGGATCACCGCGCTCTTCCTGTCACAATCGGTCTCGGCGAGCAGCTTTATGTCACCGCGGTTCTCATAGGCGCGCGGAAAGTAATACAGAAGGTCGAAAATACTGTTTACCCCGGCTTTACGGTAGGCTGCGGCGCGCACTTCCCCCACGCCGTACAGCGACCTTACCGGTTTATCAAGCACCTCCCACACACCGCACCTCCAAGGGGTTTATACTGCCATTATAAACCGCAAATTCCAGGTTGTCAAGCACGCGGAAGGCCGGCTTTATGCACCGGATTTATTTTGCGCCAAGCCACACGCCGGCTTTTTGCTTGACAAGACATTATATAATATGTATAATGAAACCAATACCAAGCCGGCGGCAAAACAGCCCGCCCCGGCTGCCGTATAATCCTTTCAGGTCAGAGAGAAAATCGGTATGTCAAAAGGACTTATCGTGCTAGACCCCGGACACGGGCAGTTCGGCAACCCGCACACAACAAAAGAAGGCTTTTATGAAGGAACCCAGAATTTTATCCTTGCCTGCCTGCTCAAGAATGAGCTTGTTATGCGCGGTTTTGAGGTATTTTTGACCCGCCGGCGGGTCGAGGACAATCCGACACTTGAGGAGAGAGGCAGGCTGGCTGGAGAGTCTGGGGCGATTTTATTTTTGTCGCTGCACTCTAATGCCCCCGGCACCGCGGCGACGCCCGAGCGCTACCCGCGCATCAGGGGGGCCGAAACCTTCTATTCGGTATCCGACGAGGCAGGTAACATACCGATAGCGCGGGAGCTTAACAATGCGGTCGTTAAGGTGATGAACACCGAGGACCGGGGCATCAAAACCCGCCGTCATCCCGACAATCCCGAACTGGATTATTACGGAGTTCTTCGCAACAGCGCACAAAGCGGCTGCCGCCGGGCGTTCTTAATCGAGCACGGTTTTCACACAAATCCCGAGGACTCGGCCTTCCTTCAGGATACAGAGTCGCTCGCAAGGCTGACCAAGGCCGAAGCCGAGGTCATCGACCGCCTTCTGCCCCTGATAAAAATGTAATCTTCGGCTCAATAATTCATAAAAAATAAAATCCATCGAAACACAGCTATTGACAATCAAAGCCGGGTAGGTTATAATAGTAAAGACATAATAGATATTTTGGCCGTCACGGCGGCTTGGAGGTAAACATGAGGAAATTTATTGTGTCCGCCCTGTTTGCTGCATTGCTTCTCACACTTGTTTCCTGTTCGGGAAAAACCACCCCGATTGTTGTAGGCGGGAACAACGAGGTTAAAGAGAATGTCTATGAAGTAACCGGAGAGAACGGGAAACAAATCTTTGAATATGAGATCACGGTAAAAAATACAATTGCCATAACAGGTTACACCGGGAGCTTTGAAAAGCATCAGGTTGTGATCCCCGACAAGATTGACGGCATTGAAGTCACCGAAATCGGCCCGAAAGCCTTCTACTATGACAACAGCATAACCTCGGTAACCATTCCGGAAACAGTGACTACTATTGGCGCTTGGGCGTTTGCCGGCAGCTCATATCTTGAAAATATCAATATACCCGAGAGCGTCACCGAGATCGGAGCTGGCGCTTTCTACAAGTGCACTTCCATCTCGGCAATCACGCTTCCCGGCTCGCTGGGCGAGATCAGCAACTACACATTCTACGGCTGTGACTTACTTGAAACAATAGATATCCCCGAGAATGTAACCGCAATCGGTGACAGCGCCTTCTGGGAGTGCGACTCGCTGGTCTCGCTCACCGGCATGGAGGGGGTGAAGTCCATCGGCGCATATTCCTTCAACGGTTGCAGCAAGCTTGCCGATATTTCGATATCGGCTTCCACCGAGGAAATCGGGGAGAACGCCTTCAACGGCTGCGAGGCACTGGTCATTAAGGTGGTCGCAGGTTCCTTTGCAGAAACATATGTAATGTCATACGGCTATAACTACACGAAATAAGCCAAAAAAACAACACCCGCAAAGGGCGTTAGTCATAGGGATTTGCGAAAACAAGTGAATGTTTTACCGACTCTCTTCAAGCGGGGTCAAAAAGAGACCAGCCGTACTAAGAATATTGCTTATTACGGCTGGTCTCAAATATTTAGCTACTTGCACTGCTATCCAAAAACGCAATTTCGGCATCAAGTAGTTCTTTTAATTTTCGCAATTCAGCCTCGGTAAGTGTGATACCTTTTGCCATCTTATCATGTTTTTCGTTCCAATCCCTAATATCATACTTCGGTTCACCACCGTTCCAACTTACACGGTTTAGTTCTTTCCTCCAGCCTTTTGAACCTTCAGAGATTATACCTAATTCATTAATAATCTCATATTTAAAAACGCTACGGTCTGCCATAATAACCTCCCTTTTAAGTTACCATTATCCGCCACGCTGCTTTATTTTCTGTTGACAAAGAACCACGCGGCTCAAAACTAAATCTGTACCCGCAACTAGATACGATATTCTCAAAATTCTCTTTAATTGCTGAGGAAAAGGGTACCCATATTATTCCTGATTGTTCT
>JBMNUI010000007.1:0-50010 GCA_050946195.1 Eubacteriales bacterium | reverse complement strand
GGAAATATCCTAAGACATTATGTTTGCCGGAACTGTTATGTACACGAATTTTAGTGGTGTCGTCAGTCACCTTTTTGCAATAAGTATACTGGAATCGTATGTGCAAATATAAAAGCGGAAAAGGCACTTATTTGCCGAACATTACTTTATCAACTTCGTCAAGCGAGGGGAAGACAAAATCCGGCCGCTCCCCCGGCGCAGCCCTGTCGACGTCCTCCGGCCGGGTCTCCCCAGAGAGCACAAGGACTGCGGTAACGCCATGCTTTTTCCCCATTGCAATATCGGTGTAAAGCCGGTCCCCGAATATACACATCTCCCCAAGGCTAAAGCCCGTCGCTTCACCTATCATGTCGATGGTCTCTTTGTAGGGTTTGCCGAAATAGGTCGGCACCTTTCCGGTCGAGGCGGTGACAAAGGCAGCGATAGCCCCGCTGTCAGGGATAAAACCGTCCTCTGTCGGGCAGTTGAAATCGGGATGCGTGGAAAGGTACTCCGCGCCCCCCCTGATAAGCCGGCAGGCGTCGCTTAGCTTCTGATAGGTCAGCGTCGTGTCAAAACTGGTCACCACTATATCGGCTCTTGGCGAATCGCCGCTAATAATATTTATCCCGCTTTTGCGAAAGCTCTCGACCAGCTCATCCGTGCCGACAAGATAGACGCTCTTGCCCGGCCGGTGGCGCTTTAAAAACTCAATCGTAACATCCCCCGAGGTCATAATCTCGTCTCGAGCCGGCGAGAAGCCGAGCTTCTCGAGCTTTTTTAAATAGTATTCGGGAGTATGGGAGGCGTTGTTTGTGAAAAACAGAATCCGCTTCCCCGCCCTCCTGAGATTGCTGATAAACCTGATTGCAAAATCAAACGGCCTGTAACCGAGATATATAGTACCGTCCATGTCAAAGATGTAGAGTTTTTTCTCGGACAAAACTCGCGGGTCGGGGTTTTTAAAATTCATTGCAAACCTCGTCAGACTTTATTTTGCCGGAAGACCCCGCCGGGGGCCTTCGGGCGAAGTTATTATATCATTTTATTGCAATTTTCGCAAGAGTATGCTATACTTTATTCATTATCAGGAAAGGTGTGACTGAATATGCGTACGATTATCGGAATTGACGTCGGCGGCAGTACGACAAAAATTGTAGGCTTTAGCATTTACGAAGATGAAAATATAGAGCTTATCGAGCCGCAGATTGTCCGGGCGACAGATCCGATAACCTCGATTTACGGCGCTTTCGGGCGCTTTCTTGACATAAACAACCTTGAGCTGCGCGATATCGACCGCGTTATGATGACCGGCGTCGGCTCAACCTTTGTGACAAAACCCATATACTCGCTCAAATGCCGCGCGGTGCCCGAATTTACCAGTATCGGGGTCGGCGGGCTTTACCTCTCGGGACTGGACGAGGCGATTGTGGTCAGCATGGGCACCGGCACGCCGGTAATCCACGCCAAGCGCACCGGAAGAAAAAGGGCTGCCGAAATCAATTATCTCGGGGGCACCGGCATCGGCGGCGGCACCCTCATTGGCCTGTCGCGCAAGATGCTTGGAGTCGACACAATAGAACATATCGAGCAGCTCTGCCGGGGAGGCGACCTCGACAAAGTCGATTTGAGGGTCAAGGATATCTCGGATACCTCGCTCTTTCCGAACATAAACCATGACCTGACTGCCTCAAACTTCGGCAAGCTCAGCGACCTTGCCAACCGGCACGACATCGCGCTCGGCATCGCCAACATGGTGGCAGAAACAATCGCCATGATGGCGATATTCGCCGCCCGTATGCATAAATTAGATAAAATCGTGCTCACCGGCAACCTCACCTCTTTTGTTCCGATCCGCGACACGATTGTCCGCCTCGGGCCTGCCTTTAACGTAACCTTCCTGGTCCCCGACAACGCCCAGTTCGGCACGGTCATCGGCGCCGCCCTCCTCGGGTTGGAGGAGTAAAAAAGCTAATATCAGCAAAGCGCGGGCTACAAACCCGCGCTGCTTTTTTAGGGATGAAGTTTTTGGGGATTCACAAGACCCTTTTTTCAAGAAAAGTCTTGAGCGGGGGCATGGGGGCAGCGCCCCCATATCAAAAGAGGGGTGCAGGGCAAAGCCCCCGCGCTCAGCTTGCCGGCACATCGATTTTTACGGCCTTACGGCTCCCCGGCTCATAGGGCAGGGTTATTGATATATTGTCGGGGCTGGCGCAATAGATCTCAAGCACGCCCAGCTCATGCGCCACAAAGTAGTCGACGCCATAATAGCCGCTCTTGTTGGTCCCTCTGGTCTGATTCGCGAACTCGGCTTCAGAGGTCGGCCAGAAGGCGAACTTCGGGGCGATCAGCGTATAGAATTCGCGTGTCGCGCCGTTGTACCCGTGGTGCGCCACCTGGACCATATCGCTCTTAAGGTATGAGCCATACATATCGCAGACTATAGGAGACGCGACGTCGCAGGTATCGCCCAGCCACATTATTGTCTGCCCGGCGATTTTCATGCGGGTAATCATAGTTGAGTCATTGAAGAAGTAGAGCTTCGTAGGGTAAAGGTCTTCTTGTGTGAAAAGCACCTCGACCTCGGCGTTGCGTATTTTAATCACCTGCCCGGTATGCGGCTTTACGAGCTTTATCCCCCCGACCGTACTCGACGCGGTTCTCAAGTACCCGTCCTCTATGTATGTGCCCGGGTTATAGGAATTATGGCTGACTACCTTTGAGGGAGTGTTGGCGATATACTGCTCGATTGTAACCTGCCGGCCATAGGTGTTGCAGAAATTATAGAAGACCATGAAATGGTCCCAATGCTCGTGGGTAAGTATCCATGCCGCAATGACGATTTTCCCGTCGGGCCGTTTGTTGAGCTTGTTCAGAAGGTTATACAGCCTTATGTGGTCTATGTTCCCGGTACTCCCTCCGCCGTCAAACACTATAAAGCTGCCGTCCTCAAGCGTGATGACATAGCACATACCGAAGTTGCCGGAGGCATAATCAAGAGTCATCTGTGTTATCGACGACTCGGTGATTTTAGTATAGCTCTCGTCTTTAACATTCGGCAGGTTTACCTCACCACCAAGCCGTCCGGTGATAATCCTCACCGCGTTTCTGTAGGCTACATAATAGGTATGTATCATTGTCCCGCTGCCGGTATAGGTGGCAAACAGGTTACCCGCGGCCTCGTTTTCAAAGTAAAGCTCATACCCCGCGGCCTCGAGCTTGGCACGGTAGGCGCTGAATTCGGCGGCTGTTGTTTCCGTAATGTAATATTCCAGCTCACCGTAGTTGGCGTCAACACAGCCCAGAAGCTGCCCGCCTTCATATTCGGGGATGTCGGTTATCCATTCGGAATATGTCCCGGTCATCTCTCCGAAATTGATAAAGCTAATGCCCTTATTCCCTTCGCTGTCTTTGGTCGCCGACTCATCGAGCAGCGTAAGGAAGGCATTGACCGCAAGCCCTGTGGTGGTTTCGGTCCAGCCGCAGATCACTATTTTATTGCCGATAATCCTTATGCACCAGTCTGCCGCACTTATCCCGGCCTTTGCCTGAGCCGTCTCGGGCCGGTTGGTGTCGCCTATCAGGATTTCGTATTTGTCGGCGGCGCTTTCCCCGGCTTTTAACCAGTCGGTGTTGATACGCGCGTCAACACCGGTCAGCTTCTTGATCCGTTCGCGGATATCTAAAGCAAGCTGCACTTCGAAGTCGTAGCGGTCATTGTTGCTTGTACCCGAGGTGTTGTCGAGCCCTTCTCTGTAAATCACCGTGTATTTGCACTCCCTGCCGGAGACAAGACTTATCATGTCGTATTGTCCGCTGGTATAACTCTCGGGCAGAGAAATCACGACGCTCTCGGACGGGGTGACGTAATTTTCCATGAAATACTTGACACCGTCAACCGTCGCCCTGTCGTTGGTGCCGACAATCACAATTTTGTTTCCTGCCACGGCAATTTTGAAGGCCGAGCCCTCAATGCTTGAGAGCACCTCGCTTGATTGACGCCGGTTGGTCAGGCCGACCAGGATTTCATATGCCGCGTCGTCCGGCTGGGTCCCCCTCTTCACCCAGTCGTCCCTAATATCGATGGAGATACCGAATTTGCTGTCGATATCCTTTTTCATCTGGACAACCGCCGAGAGCAGGGTCTCTGAGGTAAATTCGGGGCGGATGAGAGTATACTTTGATATGTCGATTTCTATTATTTCGCCCTCGCCGGTACCCGTGTCGTTACCGGCATCGTTCCCGGGTTCTTTCCTGTCGCAGGAGGAAAAAAGAGACGCCAAAACAATCAGACAAAGGAAAAATGCAGTGATTTTTTTCATATAAAACCCTTTCTTTTTTACGGGCTGTGCCGGTAATATTAAGCCTGTTATGGTATTGATTTCTTTTTTTAATTTTAGCATATGCTAATACAAAAGTCAATTGCGAATTTTGCTGTTGATATAATTGTTATAATATGATAAAATATTATATTATTACGCAGGGCATTAAAGGGATGTTAAATGAAACCGATTCTCACACTGGCAGAAGCACTTGATCTGAAGAAACAATATCCGACCCCCTTCTATATTTATGATGAAAAAGGTATAAGGGAGAACCTTCGGGAGTTTCTTGCGGCCTTTTCATGGAACCCGGGTTTCCGCGAGTACTTTGCGGTAAAAGCCAACCCCAATCCGATTATCATAAAAATACTCATGGAGGAGGGCTGCGGCGTCGACTGCTCGTCTTATACCGAGCTGATGCTTGCCGAGGCGCTGGGGCTGCGGGGCGACGATATTTTCTTCTCCTCAAACGAAACGCCGGCCGCCGACTTTATTTACGCCAGAAAACTTGGCGCCCGGATAAACCTTGACGACATAACGCATATTGATTTTCTGGATTCGCTCGCCGAGCTTCCCGAGGAGGTCTGCTGCCGCTACAATCCGGGAGATGAATTTAAGATAAACAACAAAATCATGGACAACCCCGGCGAGGCGAAATACGGCTTTACCTATCCGCAACTTGTAGAGGGCTATAAAGAGCTCCTGGCGCGCGGCGTGAAGAGGCTCGGCATACACGCCTTCCTTGCCAGCAACTGCATTGAGGACGACTATTACCCCACGCTCTCTCGCACCCTCTTTGAGGTCGCGGTAAAGCTCAAGCGCGAGCACGGCATCACCCTCTCGGTGGTCAACCTCTCGGGCGGTATCGGCATTCCCTACCGGCCCGAGCAGAAGCCGGTCGACATTCGCTATATCGGCGAGCAGGTCCGCCGGGCATACAATGAGATTCTGGTTCCGGCCGGGTTGGGCCATATCACCCTCTGTACCGAGCTTGGTCGGTATATCACCGGCCCCTTCGGCCAGCTTGTCACCACCGCCATTCACAAAAAGGAAATATACAAAAATTACATCGGGGTCGACGCCTGCGCGGTAAACCTGATGCGGCCGGCTATGTACCGCGCCTACCACCATATCACGGTTCTGGGGAAAGAAGACCGCGAGTGCGACATGGTATACGACGTCGTGGGCTCGCTCTGTGAGAACAACGACAAATTTGCAATAAACCGTCCGCTGCCCAAAATCGACATCGGCGACATACTGGTAATACACGACGCCGGCGCGCACGGCTACTCTATGGGCTACAATTACAACGGCAAGCTCCGCTGCGCCGAAATCCTGAAAAGGGCAGACGGCACATATCAGTTAATCAGGCGAGCCGAGACCCCCGAAGATTACTTTGCAACCCTTGACATTCACCCCGACCTGTTTCCGAAAAAGCAAAAACTTGCCTGCAGGGTCGAGTAACCTCAGGCTGTTGGCTTGACACCTGTATACACCGATGGTATAATTCTGTCACTGCCGTACTTTGGCTGCAGGCCAGAGAAAACTTTCCCGAAAGGATAAAAATCCAAAATGCACTGGATGTCTCAAAACGAGCTTCGCGAGAGGTTCCTTTCCTTCTTTGAGTCGAAGGACCATCTCCGCCTCCCCTCATTTTCGCTCATACCGCATAACGACAAATCGCTGCTCCTGATAAATTCGGGCATGGCGCCCATGAAGAAATATTTTACCGGCGAGGAGGTCCCCCCGCGCCGCCGGGTTGTCACCTGCCAGAAGTGCATACGCACCCCCGACCTTGAGCGGGTGGGACACACCGCGCGGCACGGCACCTTCTTTGAGATGCTCGGCAACTTCAGCTTCGGCGACTACTTCAAAAAAGAGGCCATTATGTGGGCGTGGGAGTTCCTCACCCAAGACCTTGAGATCTCTGCCGACCTTCTCTGGCCTTCAATTTACGAGGGTGACGAGGAGGCATATAAAATCTGGCGGGATATCATCGGGATCCCCACCGAGCGCATTGTCCGGCTCGGCAAGGACAACAACTTCTGGGAGCACGGCCAGGGTCCCTGCGGCCCCTGCTCCGAGATTTACTTTGACCGCGGCGAAAAATACGGCTGCGGCAGCCCCGACTGCAAGCCCGGCTGCGACTGCGACCGCTATATGGAAGTCTGGAACAACGTCTTCTCGCAGTTCTACAACGACGGGCAGGGCAACTATTCCGAGCTTAAGCAAAAAAACATTGACACCGGTATGGGGCTTGAGCGGCTGGCCTGCGTGATTCAGGGCGTCGACAATATGTTCGAGGTCGACAGCATCAGAATGATTCTCGACAAGGTCTGCGAAATCTCGGGCAAGACATACGGCGCTGATAAGAACAGCGACATCTCAATCCGCGTTATCACCGACCACATAAGGGGCGCAATGTTCATGATATGCGACGGTGTCATCCCCTCGAACGAAGGCCGGGGGTACGTGCTGCGCCGCATAATCCGCCGCGCCTGCCGGCACGGCAAGCTGCTCGGCATAGAGCGGCCCTTTTTGGCCGAACTTTGCGATGTCGCGATTGCCGAAAATATCGCACCCTATCCCGAGCTCGGCGAGAGGGCGGAATATATAAAGAAGGTCATCTCAATCGAGGAGGAACGCTTTAACACCACCATCGACGCCGGGCTGGCAAAACTCTCGGATCTTGTGTCCGAGGCGAAGGCTTCAGGCAGGACCGAACTCTCGGGCGAGGAAGTGTTCAGGCTCTACGACACCTTCGGATTTCCGCTTGACCTGACTCGCGAGATTGCCGCCGAGGCACAGCTCGGAGTTGACGAGGAAACCTTCCGCAGCCTCATGCAAAAGCAGCGCGAGCGCGCAAGAGCCGCACGCGGCAGCATCGGCGGCTGGAGCGACGACTCAATAAAGCTGCTCAAAAACCTCCCGGAAACCGAATTCTGCGGCTACACTACACCTGTCACAGAATCAAAGGTGCTGGCAATCATCATCGAAGACGGGGATGGCACCCGATTTGTCGACGAGGTCAGCGAAGGCGACTTTACCCTCATGCTCGACAAAACCCCCTTCTACGGCGAGGGCGGCGGCCAGGTCGGCGACACCGGCAGAATTTATGGCCCGAATATCGAAGTCCAGGTAACCGACACCAAAAAGGCCGACGGCGTGTATCTTCACATCGCCACAATTATAAGCGGCAGAATCAGGGTGGGCGACAAAGTCACAGCTCACATTGACGATGCACGCCGTCGGAACATAATGCGCAACCACTCTGCCTGCCACCTGCTCCAGTCGGCTCTGCGCAGGGTTTTGGGCGCTCACGTCGAACAGGCCGGCTCTTATGTCGACGATACCCGGTTGCGCTTTGACTTCACCCACTTCGCCGCCCTCACACCCGAGGAAATCGCCAAAGTCGAAGAGCTGGTGAACGATGAAATACTCAAAGGTTCGCCCGGCAGCATGACCGAAATGCCGCTCGACGAAGCCAAAAAGCTCGGTGCGCTGGCCTTCTTCGGCGAGAAATACGACAGTACCGTGCGCGTTGTGCGCATGGGCGACTGTTCAATCGAGCTCTGCGGCGGCACGCATGTCGACAATACCGCCAAAATCGGGCTGTTCAAAATACTCTCCGAATCCTCAGTCGCCGCTGGTGTCCGCCGAATCGAGGCGACCACCGGCAAGGGAGTGCTGAATCTTATCGCCCGTGAGCGGCAGCTAATAAATGATGCTGCCCGGGAGCTCAAGGTGCAGAATCCCGCCGACGTCGCCAAAAAAGCAGCGATGCTTCAGGCCGAGCTCCGCGACGCCCAGCGCGAAATTGAGAAGCTCAACTCTCAGCTTGCCGCCAGCAAGCTTGACGGAATTCTAAAATCTGCAATAAGCGTCGGTCCTGTCAGGCTGGTCACCGCGCGGTTTGAGGGCATGGAGCTCGACGTCGCCCGAAACCTTGCCGATGAAATAAAGGCGAGAAACCCCGATACCGTGGCAATTATCGCCACAAACAACAGCGGAAAGCTTAATTTCATCGCCGTTGCCGGTGCCGAGGCCGTCGCCCGCGGCGCGCATGCCGGGAAACTCATCGGCAGCATCAGCGCCATCACAGGCGGCAAGGGCGGCGGGCGGCCCGACAACGCCATGGCGGGCGGCCGGGATACCTCAAAGCTCGACGAAGCCTTAGCCACCGCCCCCGCCGCGCTCTCGGCTATGCTGCATTAGGATTTTTCGTGGGGCGCTATTACGCACTATGCTTTTACTGGGGCCCTGCCCCACGACCCCCCGCTCAAGGAGCTTTTTTGAAAAAAGTTCCTTGAGAATCCTCAAAAAACTTACCAAAAACTTATAACAAAGAAGCGCGGGTTTCACGGCCCGCGCTGTTTTTGGTGTTAGACATTTGTTGATGCAGAGATACAGAGGAGCGAAACAGCGGACGCCGAATCAACGCGGTGTTATTACAATCTAAGAAATGAAGAAGTGAAACTAAAAGGGAAAGCCTCAAATTGAGACTTTCCCTTAAAATTTGGTGTTGAATTAACCTGTAATGCCCGAACGTTCGATGCCCTGAATCAGGAACTTCTGGCAGAACAGGAAGAGCACGACCAGCGGAGCTATAATCATAAGCCCGCAGGTATTGCGGATTGCGGCATAATAGAGGTTCTGCCCCGCATAGTTTGTCTCCAGCGTTGTCGGAATCCCGACAATCTTCGGCATCAGTACCGTCTGCGTGTTCGTGAAGAACAGGTTGGTGTAGAAGGAGTCGGTCCACTGCCACGAGAAGGCGAACAGGAAGACCGTAACCATCATGGGTATCGACAGGGGAAGTATGATTGTAATAAAGGTCCTTACCACACCCGAACCGTCGATATATGCCGATTCCTCAAGCTCATCAGGAACCCCGCGGAAGAACTGGCGCATCACGAAGATGTAAAGTCCGTTCTTGAAGGCAAGGCCGGTGACCGAGAGCAGGAGCATCGGCCAGAAGGTGTTGGTCAAAGTCCACCCGTAGGGCCAGGGCAATATCTTTATATTTGAGAGAATATTGTCAACCCATTCCACGCCGACCTGGGCGCCGCCGCTTAAGAATTTCAGTATACCGAAAATGTCAAAATATCTGAAGTTCATAAACAGCGAGAGCTGAAGGGCCTGGTGAGGTACGATCAGGGTCAGAACAACCAGCATCATAAGGAGCTTGTTGCCCTTGAACTTGAACTTGGCAAGGCCGTACCCGATAAAGCAGCACACAAATGTCTGCAGAATGGCGGTCGAGCCCGACAGCAGAAGGGTGTTGAGAAATGCCTTGGAATACTGCATTTCAACGAAAATCGCCTTGTAGGTGTTGAGCGTGAACTTCGTCGGGATAAGGCGGACCGTCACGTTGACAAAGTCCTCCGGAGGCATGAACGAGCCGGCTATTTTGGTGAAAAAGGGGAAAAGTACGATATATGAGATTCCTATCAGCAGAACCAGCCTGAAGATATACCAGATAAGGCTTGTCACAAAGTGCATGGAGACAAACTTCGCCTTGAGTCTTTCAAGCAGAGGAGTTCTCTCAAACTCAACCCTTATCTTGTTTTTGGTCTCCTTCAAGACTCTCGGTTTTTCAATGTTCTGAGAATTCATCTTTTGCCTCCCTATACATCACGTCTCTGATAGAACACATATGCTGACATCAGGCCGGATAAGACTGCTATTACCAACATGACTATCAGGAAGTACATCCACGACATCGCCGTGCTTACCTCTTGGCCGTTGGACTGCTGATATACCCTTGAGATATACTGCATCACCTGGTTTGAACCCGCCGTAAATGAGTCAATAATCGTATAAACCAAGTTAACCAAAATCATCGGGCTTATCATCGGGAAGGTGATCTTCCAGAAGGTCTCCCAGCTTGTCGCGCCGTCTATCTGGCAGGACTCGTAAATCTTCGGGTCAATCGACTGAAGACCTGCGAGGAATATCAGCATCTGCACGCCGGCACGGTTGACTATGTCGTAAATATTGTTAATGGCTGACGCGACAAATTCCTCCATGCCGCTGAAAAACCTCATATTCCTGAACAGGTTTGAGATATCCATCGCCGTAACTATCTGGGCGGCAGCGCTCTCCCCTGTTCCGGTATTGATTCCCTCTTCCTCTTCCATGTACTCGGACAGGATATTCTGGGAATCAATAGATGCCATTATGCCTGTGGCCAGGATAACCGGGACGAAGAATATCGCACGGAAAACCGCTCTTCCCGCCATCTTCTGGTTGAGCAGAACCGCCATGAACATCGAAAACATGATGATTGCGGGAATGTCAAACACAAGCTGTTTTATACCGGTCAACAAGGTCTGAACATAGTTCGGGTCGACGAAGAGCGCCTCTTTGTAGTTTCCCCATCCGATCGGCTCAAGAGTGTATCCGCCGCCGGTCAGAACCCTGATGTGATAAAAGCTGAGCTTGATTGAGTCGAATATGACCGGCAGATAGATAACCAAAAAACCGAACACGAAAGGCAACACGAACAGCCAGCCCGCACGCGCCTTGCGCTTGTCAAGAGAGGCGTGGCGCTTTTTCTTCGTAGCACCCTTGTCACTGACGGTATTCTTAAGCTTTGCTTCGCCTGTCATTGCTAAACCTCTCTTTCATCAATGATAGAACACAATATATCCTGAGGCAGGTACTGTGTATTTAACTCCTTCAATGACAACCGTCACGTCAAAGAAGTTGTAGTTGAGCACGAAGGTCTTGTACGCAAGATAGTAGCCGGCATTGTCCTGGTCGCCGTAGGTCACCATTACGATGTTGCCGTTGTCGTTGGTGTACTTGGTGTATACGTATTCGTCGCTTTCCTCCTCGCCGGTCACGGGTTGAGGCTCGGTCGTCGTCTGGTCGTCGGGGGTCTGGTTGTCAGCCGGTTGTTCTTCAATTACAATATAATCCTTAACCAGTTCCGCAACCTCGTTGTACTTGGTACTTGCGGCCTCGACATATTCGTTCACCTCGACGGCTGCTGCCTTTGCCTTTAAATAGGCCTCTGTAGCAGCATCCTTGATAATCTCGCTGATCCCCTCCGTGGCGTTGAGCAGTGCGACAGCATCCGTGGCAGCCTCGAGTGCCTTCTCGATAGATTCGGCTGTTGCTATCACGCTGTTCTTTGTATCCAGCGCCCTCTGGAGCGAGACACGTGTGGATGTGTGTGCCGAGTTGACCGAGTTGGACGCTTTGGTGGTATTTGACTGCGCTGTGATGTAATCGGCTTTGGCCATGTTCATCGCGGTACCGGCCGCAGTTGCGGCTTCTTTATCGGCCTGGGTTGCGGTCGGCAGGGCGGCCGCGGCTTTGGCCGCTTCATAAGCCGCCAGCGCTTCCTCATAAATCCTCAGCGCCTCGGCCTCGGCGACGAGGGCTTCCTCGTACCTTGATATCGCGAGAAGCAACGAGTCGTACTTGGTCCTGACATCTGTCACTCTTGTATCGACCGATGTAGCCGTACTCTTTGCGGTGTTTATCAGTGCCGCGACAGTCATATCCGAGCTGATGGCTATTGCCGCCGCCGCATTGTTTCTGGCCTTTACTGCATAGCTCATGGTCTCGGCTGCGGCGTTTTCAGCCTGGGTTGCATAGTCAAGTGCCGACTGTTTTATCTGTCCGGTCGCACTCTCAACCGTGTTTACAAACTCGGCTGCGGTGCGGGCGTCTTTCGCAAGGATGGCCGCCTCATTTGCTACCTTTTCTGCAGCATCAACCGCATCCGTGCCGACCTTGAGAACCGTCTCAAGGTTCTTTGTAGCGGCGGTGTAATCGTTCTGCGCCGCCTTCACGGCGTTCTGCGCGTTGATGTGGGCTGCCTTTGCCGCAGTTTCGGCCGCAGAGGCCAAGGTATATGCGTCTCTTGCGGAGTTGATAAGGTCGGTATCCCCGCTTGACAGGGCGCTCTGGTAAGCAGCCCTGGCCTCATCGGCTGCAGCCTTGGCAGCTTCATATGCTGCCAAAGCCTCGGCTTCGGCTGCCACTGCAGCTTCTATAGCGGCCTCGGTCTCGGGTATTGCCCGCAGTGCCTCCTCGATTGCGGCTATCGAAGCTTCGACGTCCTGTGCCGCCTGAATTGCGGTGGCGAGCAGTTCCTGGTTCTTGGCGGCGTTGTGCTTCGCGGTCATTCTGGCATCAAGTATAGTCTTTATGGCCTTGGCCGCTGCCGCAGCCTCGGCATCCGACAGTTCCTTGCCGATTCTCTCCATTTCCTCGCGGATGTCGGCCTCAAGTTCGTCCTCATCCGGGACACGCTCGCCTATCAGGAACTTGTGGTCGATAATCAGTTTGGTCTGAACGTCGGAGAGCAGGCTGTTAAGCTCATTATAGATTTCTATAAGCTCGCTGTACCAGATGTCATAGCGCACCGAGTAGTGTTTGCTCAGATACCTGTCTTCCTTGAGCAGGGTCTGATTCTGATACGACAGTATGAAGTAGGGAGCAGCACCATTCTCGATTATCCTCAGCTTGGCGTAGCCGATATTGCCCTCCATGTTGAGCGGAGTTCCGGCAAACTGAATTGAGCCGTGCAGCACCGTGCCGATAAAGGGAACCGAGTTGCTTGACCTGACATAGCGGCTGGAGTCGAGCGATACGTTAAGAATGTGGTCTACATATTTCCATACGTAGGCATTGCCGCCGCTGGTCATGATGCTGTCATAATTGCTGTCAAGGTACTGGAAAGCCTCAATCGTAAAGGCCTTGGAGTCCTCGCGGTTGTAGGGTTCTTTTTCGTCAAAGTCCGAGTTGAGGGCATAACCGAGCGTCGATACCGAAATTGAGGTTGCGCCGGTCTTTATATAGTTGCTTGACAGCTTTTCATAGAAGTGGCTGAAATAGGCGGGCGAGATAACCATGCTGAAGGAGAACGCGAATCTCTGCGTGAAGGTCTGGTAGAGCGCACTGTATTCGCGCCTGTTGGCATACCTGTTGTCAATCGTCTTTGCATAATGCCGTTTTTCACTCAGACCGTCAAACATCTTGTTGAGCCCGCTCCATGCATATGCAAAGTCGAAATCGGGATAAACTCCGAAGCCCTTCTCCTTTGCATATTTGATAAGCTCCTCAAAGCCATCCTTGCCGCCGACCGCCTTTTCCCACTTGAGGTTATAAGGCACTGACGAGTACATGCCTCCATTGGCGTATCCGGTAAGCTTGAAGTTGATGTTGTTAATGCTGTCTGCCGAGAGCTCGTCGTACATCGTCCTGATATCCTCAAAAGAGGTCAGCGGAACCATCGTGTTGACCGGGATAGTAAGTATCCTCTCGGTGGTTTCAACAGCCCCGAAGGTTTCGATGTAGAGCGGGATATCGGGCTTGACGTCATCGTCGGTAAGTCTTTTAAGCACACCGGTCCTGGCAAGATACTCGCGGTAGGCGGTTGCCATTCCGAGCCATGAGGTTTCGTAGTATTTCGTAATGCCCTGTTCCTTGGCGATATTGTCGTCGGTCAGCATGAAATACCTGATTTTGTAGTTGCCCACATATTTTCTTGAGGAGACAACCGTCCAGGTAGTGTTCTGACCGACAGAGATGGCGTCTCTCATGTTGTAGGTATCCTTTGGTCTGGGATAGACGCGCATCTCCATATAATTGTATTTGTGCAGCGGCGGCGCGTGGTTGGTATAGATTTCGGTCAGCGCGTCGCCCTGCTCTATCACGGCCAGATGTCCGCTGTCAACATGCACGTCCTGCAGCACCAGCGAAATCTTGCCGTCAACCTCGGTCCGGATATACTGCGAAATGATATTATTTGACACAATGCCGAACACAGGATACCTGATAATTTCCTGGTTGGAGCCGACAAGCGTCTGGTAAGCGTAGTCGGATCCATATACCTTTCCGGCTATTGTTGTGGTCGGCAGCGGGGCAAGCTTTTCAAACCTGAAAAGCGAACCCGAACCGTCCGGGAAAAAGGTGTAGCCTGTCTGGGCCTTTGCTCTGTCGGAGCCCGAATAACTCGCACCCGCGCCCATGTACGGAAGTATGCTTATGTACTCAAGCTTATACTGAGATTCGTCAAAGCGTATACCGTTTGCCGGGAGCCTGACGCTCACACCGTACTCGTCAAGCGTGTACTCAAGCGCGAGTTTAAACAGCGCCGGCGCGCGGTCCGATCCTTCGTATTCGGTAAGTTCATGGTCAGTATCAAGCTCCTCGTATGTATACAGCGGGCAGTAGGTCTTGATTGTTTCCTCAATCCTGCGGATCTCGGTCTCTGAGGCCGTGGGGTCAAAGACATAAATCGCCATCTTCTTTGTAATCGGGAAGGCTGCATACATCTCCTGCTTTGCCCGGGCTGAGGTCTGCTCCTCAGGGTCTTTGAGGGTGTAATATGAGGTGAGCTTTTTGAAGGTAAAGTTTTCCTCGCCGAGCGCGGCTACAGCGACATCGCGGATGAGGGTTTCAAAGCGTTGTCTTTCGATACGCCTGGGAACCAGCATTCTGGTTTCCTCGCGGCCGAGCGTGTACTCGACGCGTATACCATTTTTAATGTTCTTAACCTTAATCTGTCCTCTGTAGGCCGCCTCAACAAAGCTGTAGAAGGATTTTTCGGTGTCATTGTCAACATATCTGACATGAATCTGGGACATAAGCTGCTCTTTTGTCGAGGCAGAGCCGTGGGTGGAGGATATATCATAGGGGTTTGTAAACAATATCTGCCCGCTTGCAAGGTTAACCACCGCGACCTCGCCGCTGAGCTTGTCGACCCAAAGCTGATAGCCATCCTTTTCAAGCTTGAGCTCCATTGTGGCGAGCTTCGCCTCTGGAGTATCATACTTTTTCGTCAGGTAACCCTGAAGGATTTCCTTAATGGTCGGTCCTTCATCCTCATCCTTATCTGACGAGGTAGCAGATACTCCGATTACCGACAAGCACGACAGGCCGCCGAACAGAATAATTGCAGTCAAGAGCAGGGATATTGTTCTTATGAATTTTTTCATTATTTTTCGCCTCTCTTTCCGCAACTCATATTCGGTAACCGATTTCGATGAAAATGTTGGTGACGAAGCTCACAAGCTTCCCGAAGAGGGTCGCAAACAAAACCCCGATGAACATTATAAACACCATTCCGATAAGCGTTCCAAAAGTCGTGGCGAATCCCTTGAAGAGTGAATAATCGTGAGTTACCATCATGCCGAGGAGTACCAGTATACCGGTCCAGACAACTCCGATGGTGGTAAGCAGCTGCAGAATGTTCACCTCTTCAGTCGTCACGAAGTTCGACAATATCGTAGCCGGAATCTGAGTGAGAATCAACGGTACAAGGGAATATGAGATTGCTATTATGATATCCTTGAAGCTTCCCTCACCATCAAACAGAGTTGTCAGGCACCAGTTTGCAATTGCAAAGAGGAACATAGGTGCCAGCACACTGTTGATTGCAACCGACAGTATCGTGCTATAGTTGCCGTAGGGATTTAATATATAACCCGAGCCTATAGAGTCATAGTAATATGTCAGCACTGTAGTCAGAACGATAACCACAGCCGCGCGCATTGAACCGCGCTTTTCGTGCTTCAAATCCCAGAAACCGTCAAATGGGTGGAAGATTACGTGGAAGACGTAAAGCAGCTCTTCTTTGAAAGTGCGTTTGCCTCCGGCAGTGGCCGCACGCCTGTTGATTTTGGCTGCATACCTCATGAACATGGTCCATGCCACAACAATGGCAATGACTATCACCGGGATAAGCAGCACGAATTTTGAAATCCAGGCTTTGCGAACCTCCTTGTAGGCCTCCGAGTAGTTCTTGGTTTCATAGGCTGCCTTGTAGTAGGAAATGGCCTTCTCGTACTCGCCGCTCCTGTAGAGCGCTTTGCCGATACCGATATACGCCGCGTCGAAGTTGATGTTTCGCTTAAGTATTTCGGTCCAGCCTTCAACCGCCTTGCTGTAGCGGCGGGCGTTTTCATCTGCCAGCGCTTTTATCAGGATGTTGCCGTACTCGGTTCTCTGGAATACCGTAAAGCAGTTTAAGTTGCTGTCAAGAATCAGAAGCGCATCACCCTGATACGTGATGGCTCTTATGGTCTTGATGTTTCCGAGCTGCGTGCCGTCGTTGCCGAAGGCAAACAGCAGGTTGCCGTCAAAATCATAGGTGAATATTTTGCTTCTCTTTTCGTCAATTATCGACCAGGTCTTCTCGGGTCCCACCGCGACGTCAACCAGCTTGGAAGGCCCGGTGATTGACTCCATGTTCATTCTCTGAAAGTTGATTTCACCTGCCGGCATCTGGAAGCCGTTCCGCCTCATAATCTCGTCGCCGGCGGCATTGAGCATCTTGACCGGTGAGTACTTGCTGCTCCCGCCGTTTATAAAGCTACTGACCTGTGAGTCACTTATCGAAGAAATTGTAGCATAGACAAAGCCGTCTTCGGTGATGGTTATGTTGTTGAATTCCGTGGATATGAAGGCTTCGGTCCGGGCGCGCTGCTCGGCGGTCTGAAAGCGTCTCCACAGAATCTGCCATTTTGAAATGGTAACCGCCTGCGCGCCGATAAATCCGGTCATCTCGCCGTCGGAGGTCATGACTATAATACCCTCGTATGTCGTCGAGGAAACCACGAAGATTCTGCCGTACTGGTCGACGGCAACAGCTACCGGCTTGTAAACAGCGTCATTCTCGAAGAGGTTGCTCTCGGGCTGCGGGATAATCTTTTTGTAATTGCCGTCGCGGTCAAATGTGACAATCCGGTTTGCGTCGGTATCACATACATAGATGGTATCCTTGGTGACAAACACTCCCGAAGGGGACGAGAACTCGTCTGCGATGCCGAACTCATTAATAAAGTTACTGATAATGAACTTGAGCTTGTAGTAGCGGTCAAGCACTACAATCCTGTTGTTCTTGGCATCGGCGATGTATACGTTCATCTTGTCGTCGACAAAGATATCTCTCGGGTCGGAAATCGGCGTATCCAGCCCCATGTAGGTAGAGTCAACGACCATAAGCGGCGTATAAGCATCGGGCGAATACTGCGCGTAGGTGCTCGACGGGGGGTCTGCGCTGTATGTGTAGGTCTGGTAGGGCCTTGCCGCGCTTGCCGTTACCGAGAACAGCATGACAAGCACAAAGCAAAGGCAGAGAATTGATGCAGCTCTTTTCATTAATCTCACCTCCCCTCAGTCTTTCATTCCGCTTGAGCCCATTGTCTCGATAATGTTCGACTGCGTAATAATGAAGACCGTGATGGGGACAAGCATCATTACCACCGTCGCGGCAGCACCGGCTCCGGCGCGCTTGATACCGCCCGCCATAATCTGATGAATGGCGTAGTTGAAGGATTTAAGCTGCTCCGAATGTATGTATATCGACGTGCCCGCATTCCAGAGCCTCTCAAAGCAGTAGACAATCAGCGTCAGCCATGCCGGCTTGACCATCGGCATTGCAATGACCCAGAAAGTTCTGAACTCAGACGCACCGTCCATTCTGGCGCTCTCCAGCACCGAGTCGGTAATGTTTGACTCCATGAACTGCTTCATCAGATAAAGGCCGAGGGTGTATGCCAGCGCCGGGAAGATAATAGCCAAGTAGGTGTCAATCCAGTTGAATGCGCTCATTATGATGAAGCTTGTAACGGTGGTGACCGTCGCGTGGAACATGAGCGACATACGCACGGTTTTGAACATCACCCTGCCGCCCGGCATGGGGATCTTGGACATGGAATATGCAGCCATCGACGCGACGAAAAGGTGTCCCGTAGTGCCTACTGCCGAGGTGAAGATAGTGTTAAACAGATATCTTGTAAAGGGCACCCAGGATGTGTTCATCAGGATAAACAGATCTTTGAAGTTTTTCAAAGTGGGCTTTGTAACGTAAAATCTCGGGGGGAATCTCCAGAGCTCATCCAGCGGCTTGAGCGACTGCATTATCACATAGAGCATCGGCAAAAACATGAATGCTCCGAGCAGCGTCAGCACTACCGTAATGCCGGCGTCTCCGCCCGCCGAACGGCTGAGAACCACCTTGTGCCCTCTTGTTCTTAGTCTTGCCATATTACTGTCCCACCTTAGAAATTAGTTTCGATACCACAAGGTTTGCACCAACCATTATCACGAAAAGTACAACCGCTATCGTCGATGAATAACCGATTTCAAGCCGTGCGCTGCCGTAGTCCTCAAGGTGGTGCATTATGGTATGCGCCGCGTAGTCAACCGACGGGAAGCCGCACAGGTTGGTGACCACCGCGCCGAAACCGAATGAGCTGGTAATCGACATGATGGCGCCAAACATAAGCTGCGGCTTCATTTCGGGCAGGGTTATGTACCACAGCTCCTGCCAGCGGTTTCTGATTCCGTCAACCGCCCCGGCTTCGTAAAGATCACGCCGCACGCCCTGCAGACCGGCGATGAAGGCCAGGAAGGCGGTGCCCAGCGAAAGCCAAAGCGCAACCACAATACACAGCGGCATGACCCAGTTTTTATCCTCGAAGAACTGGATTTCCTTGGTTATTATGTCGAATCGCAACAGTGTCGCATTGACCCAGCCGTACGAGTCGCCCGAAAAGAGGGTCTTCCAGATCATGTAGACTTCGCCCGAAATCGAGGGCGCGTAGAATATAAGCGTCACCACCGCTCTTATCTTCGGAGGCAGCTCGTTTATGAACCAGGCGACAAGGAAGGACATCAGGTAGGATGCCGGGCCGACTATCGCCGCGAAGATGAAGGTGTTCTTTACGGCAATGAGGAAAATGTCATCATCGAGGAACAGGTTGATATAGTTGTCGAGGAATACGAAATTGGGCCACTGCAGCATGTTGAAGTCGGTAAAGCTTATTATAATCGACAACAACACAGGTATGACCGTGAATATCGTGAACAGGATCATGTAAGGCGCAACCATGATATAGCCAACTTTGTTGCGCTTCATTTCCTTCCAGGTCCACTGCCAGCGCGTCATATCCTTGCGGGCAACAGCTCGTACTCCTGCCGTTTTCTGCGACATTTGTTCTCTCTCCTTATGTAGAATTCATTGATGCTTAGCGATCATATGAATTAAGCGCATTGCCTGCTTCGTTCAGGAACTTCGCGGTGTAATATACAAGGGTGGCAAAATCCTCTGTGTATTTGTAAACGTCATAAGCGAAGCAGTTCTTTGCCTTCTTGACCGCGTCTATCTCATTGGCTACTTTTTCTCCGGTCGGGTCAAGCGACTTTAAAATGTCGCTGATGACTCTGGCCGACACAATCATTGCCGCAGGCTCGCCGCTATCAATTGCGTAGCGCACACCGTATATTGCCTCGGCATAGCCGGAGGAGTATGACGAAGAAGTCTCAATCTTGTCAAGCAACCACATAACCTGCTCGATCCGCTTATCGGCAAGTGTCTGCCCGAGTTCAAGGGTTTCAAGGTCGAATTCATTTCGCTTCTTAATTATTTCCTTATTAATAATCGGGATGTAGCTCTGAATTCTGTCGACCGGGTCCTTGTTGTCATTGTAAGCATCAAGAAACGCGAATTTAACATAACGCCCGATGATGTAGGAGCCGGGATAGTTGGGAATCGATGCAAGCTTGTTGAACTGAAGCTTGACGTTCCTGTATTCCTCGGTTGTCCAGGGCAGGCTTTCGAGCGCGTGAATGTTGGCGGTCGGGTGCTTTGCCGAGTCACCAAGGATGGCGACCATTTCATTGGCATATGCGCTCTGGCACTCTGCCCCGGCATGCCATTTCATGAACTCCCATGCTCCGATTTCGTTTGTGCAGCCGGTAATCATGACTATTGATGATACCGAGGACACCGCCGTGTTGTCTATATTGCCCTCCTCGTCTTCAAAGCCAGGCAGCGGTACGAACTGCCAGAGTCCCTTTATTTCGGTCGCGTAAACCACAAGGAGGTTATATGTGCTGGTGTACGGAGCAATTCCTATCGGCATTTCGCCGGTTCTGAAGCGGTTGGCTAAATTGTATTTAAAGGGGAACGAATACATCGTGAACATGTTGCACATTTTCTCGAAGGCCTTGAGAGACAGGTCCGAGTCAAGATTGATTCTCATGCCGTCGTCGGCAAACAGCGTTCCCCCCATCTGGTAGAGGAATATCTTGTAGTCAGGCGCCGGAGCGTCCGAACCGCTGAAGTTAGGAGACAGGCTCGAGTTCAGTCCTATCTGCATGTTGTTCGCCTGAAGAATCGGAACTGCCTCAAGCAGGTCGTCCCAGGTCTTCGGAATATCTATATCGAGGTCGGACAGAATGTCGGTTCTGATGAACATCATCGGGAAGGTCTGGGTCTCGGGAAGCCCGTAATAATGGTAGACCCCGTCGGCGTCGGTAATTCCGAGCACCAGCATCGCCGCCTCGTTGAACTCGCGGGTGTCCTCGTTTATGGCAAACTCATAGAAGCCCTCGTAGTTCTCGATATTCATCAGGGCTCCGCGTATGGCGTAGTTGATGACATTGTCATCGCCGAGACCGATGTATACATCCGGCCCGCTGCCCGCAAGGATCGAAGGCAAAAGGGTCGAGCCCGCGACCAGCTTAAGGTTGACCGGATACCCCGTGGTCGGGGTGAAATCGTTGTTGATGAGGTTGCGGACAACCTGAGCCTGGTCACGCCCGGTGGCAAGCCAAACTTCAACAGCCTCGGTGCTCTCGGAAAGCTCGGTCGCGCCCATGCGGTTGTAGTTGCGTATGAAGCTCATGATAAAGCTTGAGATTTCATGCGCAAAGGTCTCAAAGAAGTTCGGCTTTGCCTTCGAAATTTTCTCCTCGGGCGACTGGATTACCAGATAGTCAATCTGCAGCGGCTGGGTCTTGGCATTGCTGAGCAACGTACCCAGAGTTCCGAGATAGCTGTTTAGGTTGCTGAGGTTGCGGGCTACCTGGTCCTCAGATCCGTTCATGCGCAGAAGCAGCCAGATAATCTTGGTAAGGGTTGCAACATTGGTGCTCTTCACGCCGGCGGTTGTCGCAAGCTCGTCGGAAATCTTCTGGAGTATCTGAGCCTGAACCTTCAGGTCAATAATGGTATCCGGCATGATGCGGTAGAAGCCGTAATCGCGGTAGGGGTCGGGGTTTGCGCCGGTCAGCTTCAGGATCGTGAGGTAATCGTTGTTGAGTACAAGCAGCGACTCACTGAGCTGCCGTATAATCCTGCCCATCGACCCGAGCGTGACTTCGAACCTTAGTGTATAGGTCACGCCGCCCTTGAAGTAGAGCTCTATGTCGCGGTATTCGGTTGTAAGATTGCCTTTTTCGTCCTCAATCTTAATCGGGTACTGTAGCGACCCCGACTGCCATTCTGTCGAATAGTTAAAGACCAGCTCGGTGGCTTCCTTGAAGGGGATACCGTTGTAATAGCCCTTCTCGCCCTCCCCGAGCCCCTCGCTGAAGACATACATCGTGCGGGAGGTGAAGATTCCGTCAAGAATATTCTGCCTGAACCTGAGCACACCCCGGTATATGCCGTCGGCATTCGGACGGAATTTGAACTCAATCCACTGGCCGGAGGTCTGCCATTTATCGCCGCCTATCGTGTTGAGTACCGTCCTTGAGGTATCGGTTGGCGAGTTGATTGCCCCGGCTCTGTCCTCCACAGGATAAATGGTCTGGGAGGAGACAGCCGAGGGATATTCTCCTTCTATTTTAATCTTGTCGGTGCCATAGGGTTCGTTGGCATACCGGCTCCTGTATTCCTCATAAGACATCAGGTCCTTGTGAGGTACAAGCCTTATGGCTTTGAGGGCCATAGGCTCACTGACCGCCTCGAGCGAAATGATATGCTCACCGGCGGTAAACACAAACTCAAAGCTCTCGGGATAAAAACCGTCGATATCGCGCAGCTCAAGAGTGGACCACTTCGGAGCCTGGTCCATGCCATTGCGTATCTCGTTCCGGTCAATATCCAGCCTGAAGAAACGAATTATTTTTTCGTCGACAAGCCCTGACGACTCGGACGTCCAGTAGTCGGGAAATGAATAAAGTATGTATGTCCCGTCTTCCCTTTCTTCGGCCCTGGCTTCAATTCCGGCCGCGCTTGCAGCAGCAAGATAATCGGCCGCGCTTTCGTTCTTCCCGACCTTAACCTCGCCTTCGGCGTAATTATTTTTCCAGTTCTTTAAAATGGTTATGTAGCGCGACTCGGAAAATGGAATCCGGTCGTCAATCCTCAGAACACGCTGAATCGACGTGGACTTGGCCACAATGGGATAATACTCAAATACAATGCTGTATTTTGCGGTCTTTGGTACCGAGACCTTCCACGAAACCGTACCGGTGTCGGGCAGATAAAGCGCCTCAACACCCTCAAAGGTGTCGACGTATACCTCGGCATTGGTATTCTCTTTGTCATAATCGACACCCTGGATGACGATTTCACTCTCACCCCTGCCGACATTGGCATACTTTGCGCTGTACTCGTCATACGAAATCGCGCTAAGCTGCTCTCTGACATCCTCGATTGTCTTGTCGGTAACCGAAGTCGAATCAGTCTCATCTGCTGCGGCGGCTACCACACCGCCGGGTATCAGAAAAGACAATGCAAGGAGAAAAGCACATAGCTTTGTTAGTTTCTTTCTTTCCATCTGGGGATTCTTCCTCCTGCCATGATATTGGGATACGGTTTTGTCGCGCCGCACCAAGGGTCCTGGCCCCGGCTGTCAACAGCAACCAAATAACCATCAGCCGTCAAACAACATCCTCCGGACCCGGAAGATTGACCTCCGGCTGATGTGTGATAATGATTCATGTCATTCGGCAATGCTTCAACTCCCGGGTGCACCGGGGTTTTATTCATTTGCCACAATGCGATATTATACAGGGATGCATTTGTATAAAATGACCATCGGTTTTTGCCCGAAAGCCCTGCAAAGGGATGCTTTTGCCTCAAACCGGGGCAATCTGCCGGTTCAGCTGCGCGCCACACACATATCGCCCCAAATACACAAGGTAATGATACCACACCGTTTTTTTATTGTCAAGCACCGTTTTTTCTTATATTTATTACATATTACCGGGTACGAACCGCAGTTCGACGGTCGGTTTTTCCATCGGCTTTTTCGGACGTTTTTGTTTCGTGAAAATTGTACATATATTCAACTGGAATCTTTATTCTGTAATTATTGTTTACCTATAAACGTCTATCTCGCCTCCGTCAAGTGCCGCAATCCAGTATTTTTAATATAATTTTTTTCACAAACTATTGCGCCTAAATAATCGGTAAACGTTATTTACCTGTTATGCTTTTTAATAATTGCGCTCGCAACCATGTTTTTTTCAGCCGTTTTATGCATATTATACAAATTCAAGGACCAATTTTCTACATCCGTGCAGCTATTAATCAGGCTGAAATTATCTGGGGGACCTCCGGTCGCCCGCATGATTTTTGTCGCCCCCGTAAGTAAGCCCGATGCGGCCGAAACGGCCGCACCGGGCTTGATTCATTATTTCTTGCGATCGCATTCGCGTTCGCAGCAACTATGTTCTGAGGGCATAAAATTCATTTCCATGCCCCGGCGTTTATAATAGTCGGCAATTGCCGCCTTTATCGCCTCCTCAGCCAGTACCGAGCAGTGGATTTTCACCGGGGGCAGACCCTCGAGCGCTTCGACCACCGCAGCATTTGTGAGTTTTAAGGCCTCCTCGATACTTTTGCCTTTAACCAGCTCTGTCGCCATTGAGGAGGTGGCGATAGCCGCGCCGCAGCCGAAGGTTTTGAATTTCACGTCCTCGATAATACCCTTGTCATTTACCTTGATGAACATCTTCATGATATCGCCGCACTTCGGGTTTCCGACCGTGCCGACGCCGTCGGCATCCGGGATCTCGCCCACATTGCGCGGGTTCATGAAGTGGTCCATTACCTTTTCACTGTATACCATTGTCCTGTCCTTGCCTTTCTCTCGAAGTTGGGTGTTTACACACCCGGATAAATCGGGCTCATTAACCTGAGCTTTTCCACCACCTCGCGCGTTGCGGCGATGATATATTCCACATCCTCCTCCGTGTTTGCGTGGGAGAGCGAGAATCTCAGCGAGCCGTGCGCCATCTCAACCGGAAGACCTATTGCAAGCAGCACATGCGAGGGGTCGAGCGACTTTGACGAGCAGGCCGAGCCGGTGGAGGCCGCAATTCCCATTTTGTCAAGCCAGAGCACCATGCTCTCGCCCTCGACATACTCGAATGAAACATTCACGTTCCCGGGCAGCCTCTTTGTCGGGTGACCGTTGAGACGGGAGTGGTGTATGGCGAGCAGCCCCTCGATTAGCCTGTCGCGCAGGGCGACTACCCGCTGCATGTCTCCCATTCTCTCCTGCGCAATCTCGAGTGCGCGGGCCAGCCCCACGATATAGGGCAGGTTTTCGGTGCCGCTACGCTTTCCCCGCTCGTGCCCGCCGCCGTCAATAAGATTTTTGATTCTCACGCCTTTTTTGATATAAAGCGCGCCGATGCCCTTTGGGGCTCCGAACTTGTGGCCCGAGAGCGACAGCATATCGACGCCCAGCTTTGAAACGTCAACCGGTATGCTCCCGACCGCCTGCACCGCGTCGGTAAAGCAGAGCGCCCCGGCTTTGTGTGCAATTTCGGCTACCTCGGCGATAGGCTGAATGGTTCCGATTTCATTATTGGCCAGAATTATTGCCACAATCGCGGTTTTCTCGTCGACCTCGTGGCGCAGCTCGTCAAGGTCGACCAGCCCGTCCTGATCGACGCCAATGTATTTTACCTCAAAGCCTTCTTTTTCAAGCGCCTCGCAGGTGCTCAGCACCGCATGATGCTCGATTTTGCTGGTGATTATTTTATTTTTCTTGCCTTTTGCAGCATATGCCGCGCCTTTTATCGCCCAGTTGTCGGACTCGGTCCCGCAGGAGGTAAAGTAAAGCTCCTCCGGCCGGCAGCCGAGCACCGCCGCGGCTCTTGCACGGGCATCTTCAAGCGCCCGCGCAGCGCGCTGGCCCTGTTCGTGCAGGCTCGAGGGATTTCCCCAGTTATCGTAAAAAACCGGCAGCATGGCCTCGACAACCTCGGGCAGCAGCGGCGTTGTGGCTGCATTATCTGCATATATCCTTCTCTTGTTGTTTTCCTGCATATTAGCTCCATGCCGCGTGTCATGCGGCAAAATAAAAATCCGCGGAATCACCGCACTTAAATATTTTATACCATTTTGGCCTCTTTTGCAATAGTATATGCTAATTTTGTTGACAACATCAAAAACCGGGTTTTTTCCTCCCTGCAGCGACAAAACAAAATGCGGAACTTTCATTCCGCATTCTGATTTTTAATATTATCAGCTCATGCCCCCAGCAGCGCGGCACCTATTATCCCGGCGTCGTTACCCAGCCTTGCTATGCGGATATCGGCATGGTCGACAAGGTCGCCGCCATAGCACTCGGCTGCAACCAGCGGAGAGAGCGCGTCGATAAGCGACTGGCCTTCGTTTGAGATGCCGCCACCCAGCGAGATGACCTCGGGCTGGAATATGTTTACAATGTTGGTCAGGCCGCAGGCAAGATATTTTATATACATATCGCAGACCTCGCGCGCCGGCCCGTCGCCCTGCCGAGCGGCGTCAAAGGCGGTGCGCCCGGTGATTTTCCCGCTTAGCCGGGCAAGCTCGCTCATCAGCGTCCTCCGCCCGGCCGCCTCGCATTCGGCGATCTTCTCGCGGGTCATCCTGATGAGCGCGGTAGCAGAGCTGTAAGACTCCCAGCAGCCCCGGCGCCCGCAGGTGCAGGGATAACCGTCATACACAATAACTATATGCCCCAGCTCGGCCCCGGCACAGTTTGAACCGGAATAAATCTTGTTGTCGATGATAATTCCGCCGCCGACACCGGTTCCCAGCGTAATCATCGCCGAGTTTCGGGTACCCTTTGCCACACCCGCGACAGCCTCGCCCCATGCGGCGGCGTTGGCGTCGTTTTCGACATATACCTCATTTACCCCGAAGCGCTCGCGCAGCTGCTCTGCTATAGGAAAACGGCGAAAGGGCAGGTTGTTGGCATACTCCACCCGGCCGGCGGCATTGTTTGCAATACCGGGGGTCGCAATCCCCACAGACTTTATCTCGCCGGCCGTCACCCCGGCGTCGGCGCATACCTTCCTGCAGAGGTAGGCTATGTCGTCGACAATCGCCTCGGCCGGCCGCTCTGCGCCGGTCGGCAGGATGGATTTTGTCACAATATGATAGCTGTCGTCCACCAGCCCGACGGCTATGTTTGTTCCTCCAAGGTCAACTCCTATTCTGTACATTGTCTTCCTCCCTTTTTGTTATACGCAAGAAGCTCATCCCTCCGACTTTGAGGGAAATATATCTTCTATATCCCCGGGATTTATTCTGACAAGCGCCAGTATGATATGCGCCGCAACGACAACCGAGAGCGCGGCGGTTATTGCAATTGTCACCGGATCCCATTGGCCGCCCGACTTAAAGCCGCCGAGCGTCGGCACGAGTGTCCCGCAGAAATTGTAAACCGCGTGAAGCAGCACGCAAAGCCATATGTTCCTGGTTTTGAGCAGCACGACGGCGCACATCCCCCCGATGAGGAACGAATAACCTATCTGAAGTATGACCGCGCCGGGCCCGGCGCCGGCAAGTAAATTGAAAAGATGCACCCCGCCGAAAACCGCCGACGAGACCACCGTCGAGAAAAAAATCTGCTTTTTCGTGGCCCGCCTGTTTTCAAGAATTATGAGGAAAAACACTCCCCGAAAGGCCAGCTCCTCGAACATGCCGACAAAAAGGCACTCGAGCGCAAAAAGCAGGACGGCAGCCGGGGGATATGAAAGGTAGGCATTTCCCGAGGCAAGCGCAATTATCGGCAGGTTGTTGACTACCACCATCATGCAGGGGAGAATAAAGAGCAGCGACCTGCCGAGGCCCCCCCGCAGCGGGTTGGTTATCCGATAACCCAGGCTGAAAACCAGTATAACGAACATAAGCGAGCCCAGCCCGCGGGTTATCACCATGTTTACGATGCCCGAGATTGTCTCGTCATCCGAAAAGCTGATTATGGCAAGCTCAAAAAAGAGCATGGCCAGCGCGCAAAAAACCACCGCCGCATACCCGGCTCTAATTTTTCCTTTTTTCATCATACCTTTCCGCTATCCCCGGCGTCCTTGCCGGCTCGGGTAATACTTCTGCTCTCGACATACCAGAAAGCCAGCCCGCCGAGGATTAATATTATCGCCGTGAGCTGCGAGGGGGAGAGAAAACTCACAAAGGTCGCCCCGCGCTCGTCGCCCCTGAGATATTCGATAAAGAAGCGCCAGATACCGTAGGTTATCATATAGAGCGGGAAATTATAGCTTTTGCCCTTCAGCGCCCTTGTGACAAACCAGACAGACAAAAGCGCCAGAAAGAGCGCTTCATAAAGCTGGGTAGGTATCACCCTGTACCCCGGATAGGCCATGTATATCCCGAATGTCTCGGAGGCAACCCCGTGGCAGCAGCCAGCCATAAGGCAGCCCACCCTGCCCAGCGAGTGAGCGGTGGTGATGCAGCAGGCGGCAATCCCCGCGACATGATAGAACTCGCTTAAGTGAAGCCTGTCGCGGAACACAAAATGCCCTATTACAAAATAAATCAGCAAGAACACCGCCGCACCCCCGACAAGCCCGCCGTAAAAGGTGGTGCCGGTGCTCGCTGTTATCTCGAACACCCCGGTGGCAGCATAATTATAAAATGCCTGAAAAACCACCGATGAGCCGTAGCCTGAAATGATGGCCACAACGCCGGCGACAAGGCAGAAATTGAACAGCCGGGTATCGAGCTTGGTTTTATCCGACAACACGCGGAATATCACCAACGCCGAAATCACGCCGGCGGTGAGAAAAATCTCATACAGGTAAAGCCCTAGAATTGTTGTATCGGGAAACACTGTTTTCTATCCTTCCTTATTGGTTTGAATCGTCCGCACGCCGCCGCAAAAGCCGACAGGCCGGGCTCTACTGCCAGGGGTGGTTTTCCCCGGACAGCAGCAAATTATTATTGCCAACGGCAATGCCGCTGGCAATAATAATCCGAACTTTATATTACGGCCACATGCCGGCTCAGTGCTTTTTCTTTTTGAGTACCATCGCGGTGGGGATGATAAAGGCGAGCACGCCAAACCCTACAGCAGATTTGCAACCTTTTTCTTTTGCCTCTTCCTTGGTGGTTTCGGTTGGGGTGGGGGTGGTTTCGGAGGATTCTTTTGTGTCTTCATCCCCCTTTACTGTGGTAGTATCAGTATCGGTCGGCTTCGAAGTCTCGGTCTCGGGCGCTTTGGAGGTCTCAGTTTCGGCAGGGGTGGTTACTTCGGGATATGTATATGCCAGCCATTCGGCTTCGCTTATAGCCTTCTGGTAATAGAAGCCCATGAAGTTGAGACGGGAGGAGTTTGCCGGGGTAAAGGACTCGCCGCTGTAGGCCAGTGCATGGAACTCGAATGTATGCTTTCCGGCGGTGAGGTCGGCAAACATATTGTAGTAGTACACCGGCTGGTAATAATAAGAGTTCACGCCGTTTGTGGTTTTGATTTCGGATTCCTTTAGCTCGGTGGTTAAATATTCATACTTATACTCTCTGAAAACACCAAGGGTGTCGGAAATGTTTACCTGATACATCGGGCCGCCGTCAACACTGTAGCAGAAGCCGCGGTCCTTTGCATCGTTGTCAAGATTAGCATCGGTTATCTGGGCGCAGCCGAGAACCACAAATTCATACCTTCCGGCTTCACTGACCTCGATTTCGTATACAAGCATGCCGTGGTCGTTAACGTCTTCTTTGTTTACCGGGTTCTGCCACTGAACGTTATTGTAATAGAAAACACCATCGCCAAGATTGAAGGGGTCATCAAAGAAATACGGGTAAGTCCAGTCTTTAAAGATCACGGTTCTGTTACCGCTGCCCGGAGCCTTCTGCACAGACAGGGCCGGGTCGTAATCCTGAGCGTGTACGAAAACGGCATCTAGTCTCACAACCGGGAGCTTCATAGAATAAACATCACACACCGTCGACCACTTTATCTGGTCGGTAATATCAACCGGTATCGGGTCCATACCCGCAATGCCGGCCACGGGAAGAGCAAGGGCATAAAGCGAAATAATCATTGACGCAAACAGCGCAATTGATATGGCCTTTTTCATACCTACCATTTCCCCCAAATATTATGATACCTTAATGGTACAATTATTTGGATACTTTGTCAAGTGATTATTCCCCGGCGTATTTTATTTTGTTGCATTTATCTTAAAAAGACTGTGTTGTTTTGTGAATTATGCATATTATTTGTTTAAAACGTCGGAATTACACCCGCCTGCTGAAGTAATAAAACTTCCCGTCCTCACCCTGAGGCTCCATGCAGGAAGAAAGCAACCGGTATGAGGCGATGTTTTCCTTGTAGCAATAGGCGGTCACTTTGCTGAGCCCTATTTTGTAGAGGGCATACTCTATCGCGGCAGAGAGGGCCTCGCGGCCGTACCCCGCCCCGGTGTATTCGGGCAGAATACGGATGCCTATGTTGGCACTGCCGCAATAGTCAAATTCGTTTATCACCACCTCACCGATAAGCTCTCCTTCACGCCGTACCGCCAGCGTCAGGCTCACCTTGTTCTCATAGTCGGTCATGGCGTCGCGCCAAAAATAGTCGCGCGGCGGGGTGCCGTCGACATGCTCCCGGTAATCATAGCCCCAGTATTTGTTATGCTCGACGTCAAGGCAAAGCCGGTTATAGGCGTCTATGTCGCGCTCGCCGATAAGGTCGAGCACCAGGCGCTCGGTCACAATCCGCGGCGGCTCGGTAAGCCTTATAAGCTCGGTATTGACATTAACCGAAATATATTCCTCGATTTTCAGCGGATGATACTGCAGCTTTGACCTGCGCAGACCCGGCATGCCGACGTCGTCCTCGCGGTTGACATACCTGCACCCCGCGCCGTATGTTTTTACAAAGCCGCTGAACATGAACTGATACACGCCGTCGTAGCTGACAAGCGCTTTTTCGATGTGGATTATCAGCATTTCGCCAACTGTCTCGCCATAGCAGACCGCAATAATCTCCCCGCCCTCCTCGACGCAGACGAAATGCCCCCCGTAAATATCGGGGTTTGCAAATACTTCCTTCGATTTCTCCAGCTCAACCAGCGCCAGCGGTGCATCGGCTTTAAATCCGGCCTCATACCTTTCCCAGAAGCGCGCCAGTTTTTCGCTGTCGACGTCAGGATTGTATTCGCGTAAAACGGCATTAGGATAGCGCTTTTTGAACCTGCCGAGCTGATTGCGCCGCGCCGCATATTTCCTGCCGGCAAAGCTTTTCATGGCCTCGGCGTCATAAACATAGTCGCTCTCGTTCCGGTTGACCGAAAACGAGAGGTTTGTATATCGCAGCGCAAGCCGCGGCAACTCGTCGCGCGGCACGGCATGAAACGATAGGGGGATGCTGTTTTTTGACGTATATTTTTCAATCGCCGCAAGCGCGGCGTCAATATCTCCGTCGTCCGTGCAGGCAAAGGGGTACAAAAACTGCACTTTGTTGTTGATTGTAACCCTGATGATGACACATCCCGAGCAAAGGGCATAGGCCGCATTGTAGTAATGCTTCCACATGAGAAGCACCCCTGCAGAATAGCAGGCCAAAAGATAAGGGCAGCTTTGGCTGAGTTTTCTGTACTCCCCGATGTTCTCGGGGCTAATTTCGGTAAAGTTCAGTATGGCTGCCGTCGGGGCGTAATCTGTTTTCGGTTCGGTTTCTTTCATAAAATTGTTTTGCAGCCCTTGTTTTTCGTCAGTTGATTTTTATGCCGGTCAGGTCATGCCCCGACGGGCTCTGGTATATGCGCAGGTCAAATTCAGGGATGACGGCAAGCAGGTGGTCAAAGATATCTGCCTGTATGCCCTCGTACTCCACCCAGACCGTGGTGGCGGTAAAGGCGTATATTTCGATAGGCAGGCCGAACTCGCCGGGAGCGAGCTGCCTTACCATATGGATAAGCCCCTTGTGAATTTTGGGGTGGTTTTTCAGATATGCCTCGGCATACGCACGGAAGGTGCCGACGTTCGTCAGATGTCGGCCGTTAACAAGGCTTGAGTCGTCCACCACATGCTGCTTGTTGTATGCCTCTATCTCCTCGGTTTTCTGCGCCAGATACTCTTTGATGTATTGAATTTTCCGGTAGCGCGACAGCATCTCCTCATCACAGAACTTAATGCTGTTCATGTCAATATAAATCGAGCGCTTGATTCTCCGCCCGCCGATCTCCCTCATACCCCGCCAGTTCTTGAAGGAATCCGAAACCAGCGCGTGGGTCGGAATGGTGGTTATGGTCTTGTCCCAGTTCCGCACCTTGACGGTATGGAGGGTTATGTCTATCACGTCGCCGTCGGCGTTGTATTTGGGCATCTCGATCCAGTCGCCTATTTGGACCATGTCGTTTTCGGTCAGCTGTATGCTTGCCACAAAGCCGAGAATCGAGTTCTGAAAAATCAAAAGCAAAACCGCGGTCGCCGCACCGATGCCGCTGAGCAAAAGCAGGGGCGAGCGGTCGGTCAGAGCGCTGATAATCACAACCCCGCCGACAATGTAGGCCAGAATCTTGACTATCTGAAGATATCCCTTAATCGGCCGGGACTTTGACACCTCAAAGCCTCTGTATATATCGTCGACGGCAGAAAGAAGCCTGTCAAGCGCCAGCACAACCCCGAGCACGATTATGCAAAAGGCTATCCGGCGCACCCAGACCTCGCCGGCGCCGAACACCGGCGCCATGACATGGAGCACAATTGCTGGGATTATCAAGCAGAGACGATCGAACACACCGCGACGGAGAATTTTATCGTCCCATTTGACCCGACTTCTTGCGATAAATGCCCGCAGGGCCCTGAGCAGCAGCAGCCTGGCGATAAGGTAGGCAAGCATGGAGAGCAGCACCACGACGACTATCGCCGCTACTGCCGCAACGTAGTCGGCCGCAGCGTCGCCCCAGCCGTATGAAATCAGCTTGTCTTTTATCCACTCAATCATGTCCCGCTCCTCTCTGTGACAACAATAGCACAGTAAGTTTTATGTAGCCGATATGCTCACATAACCCCGAGCGGAACTTTACCCCGGACGGTGCAAATCACAACAGGCCCGCTCGGCCATGTATGAGCTGCGCACCAGCGACCCCGACTCGACATGCAAGAACCCCATTTCAAGGGCGCGCCTTTTATATTCCTCGAACACTTCCGGCCGGATATATTCGGCAACCGGGTAATGCCGGCGCGAGGGCGCAAGATACTGCCCTACCGTCAGAAGCTCGCAGCCTGCCGCGCGTAGGTCGGCAAACACTCCGAGCACCTCGCCAAAGGTCTCGCCGAGGCCGACCATGATGCCCGATTTGGTCAGAATAGCCGGATTTATATCCTTAACCCTGCCGAGTAGTTCAAGCGAGCGTCGGTAATCTGCCTCCGGGCGGACCGCGGAATATAGCCGCGGCACGGTCTCTATGTTGTGGTTTATAATGTCGGGCCTCGCGGCCAGGACGGTCAGCAGTGCGTCAGAATCTCCCATAAAGTCGGGGATAAGTACCTCAATGCGCGGGGGATTGTCGTCCATTGTATGCCGTATGGCTCTTATTACCGCGGCAAAGTGGGCGGCACCCCCGTCGGGCAGGTCGTCTCTTGTAACCGAGGTGAGGACCACATGCCCGAGCCCCAGCAACTCCACCGCCCGGGCGACATTTTCGGGTTCATCTGCATCGACCGGGGCCGGATTTCCCTTCTCGACGCAGCAGAAGCGGCAGCCCCGGGTGCAGACCCGGCCGAGTATCATAAAAGCCGCGCATCCCCGTCCGAAACACTCGCCGCGGTTCGGGCAGCCGGCCTCCTCACAGACTGTATGAAGTCTAAGTTCCCGGAGCATACCGGCAACCCTGCCGCCGTCCTGCCCCCCGCTGACCCTTATTCTGAGCCACTCGGGCTTTTTGCAAGGTTCTCTTTCATATCAAATCATCCAGAGCGGTGCCGACCGGCTCGCAGCCAACAGCCGCCGCAAAATACCCGGCAACCATATCCCGCACCGCTTCCATGTCCTGTTCTCTGCCGGTCAGTTTTTTAAGCGAGGTAACGCCGGCCGACAGCCCGCAGGGGTTTATCGAGCGCCTTGTCGTACTCGACTCTGCCAAGCCTGACTATGTTTATCCTCACGGCAAATGTCCCCGCATCCCGCCGAAGTCTCGCCGACCTCAAGGCCGCACCTTCGGTTTCTGACTTGATATTATTATACCACTTATAATTACACAAGACAAGACAAATAATCGAAACCTCAAAAATCCGTTTAATATAATAAAAGCTGCCCGCGAGTATATTTCACGGGCAGGCATTTTGCGTTCTACATCTATACCCTGATATCAACTTTGATTCCGAGCTCGCCGCGGTTGGCGTCAAGCAGCGGCCTTACATATTCGGCTAAAAATTCCTCGGTCTGCTCGGCGGCCCGGCCTACAAACCCGCCGCTTGCCAGAATTGCGTCAAGTTCGGGCTTTGTCAGCCCGAACACCGGGTCGCCCAGTATCCGGTCGAGCAGGTCGTTGCAGCCGCCCTCAAGCTTGATTTTCTTTGCGGCGGCCACCGAATGACGCCTGATGGCCTCATGCAGCACCTGTCGGTTACCACCCTTGCTGACACAGTACATCAGGATGTTTTCGGTCGCCATGAAGGGCATTTCCTCGTCAAGGTGCCGCTTCATCATGTTGGGATAGAGTGTTCCGCTTGAGATGATATTGTAGTAGAGCGAGAGTATCGCGTCGGTGGCTAAAAAGGCCTCTGGGATTGTGATGCGGCGGTTGGCCGAGTCGTCGAGCGTGCGCTCAAACCACTGGGTCGCCGCGGTAATCGCGGGGCTCTGGGCAATTGTGATGACATAGCGCGCCAGCGAGGCAATCCGCTCGCTCCTCATCGGGTTGCGCTTGTAGGCCATTGCAGAGGAGCCGACCTGCCCCGGCTCAAAGGGCTCGTCGAACTCTTTTAAGTGCGAGAGGAGCCTTATGTCGTTTGAGAATTTCGCGGCGCTCTGGGCGATACCCGAGAGTACCGAAATGACATTATAATCCACCTTGCGCGAGTAGGTCTGACCCGACACCGGGACGGTCGCCTCAAAGCCCATCTTACCGGCGATAATCCGGTCAAGCTTCTTTACCTTCTCGTGGTCGCCGCCGAAAAGCTCAAGAAAGCTGGCGGCCGTGCCGGTGGTACCCTTGCAGCCTAAAAGCTTCAAATCCGATAGTTCGAAATCCAGCCTTTTGAGGTCCGAGATAAGGTCGTTGATCCAGAGGGTTGCGCGCTTTCCGGCAGTGGTCGGCTGGGCGGGCTGAAAATGCGTGTAGGCAAGGGTCGGCACGTCCTTGTGCTTTTCGGCAAAATCCGCGGCGGCGGCAATGCAGTTTATCAGCTTGCGGCGCACAATCCTCAGCGCCTCGCGCATGACGATGATGTCGGTATTGTCGCCGACATAGCAGGATGTCGCCCCGAGGTGGATTATCCCGCCCGCGGTGGGACACTGGCCGGCATAGGCGCGGATATGCGCCATGACGTCATGCCGCAGCTCCGACTCATACGCAGCCGCTTTGTCATAATCAATTTTGTCGGCTGCCGCCTTGAGCTCGGCAATCTGTTCCTCTGTTATCGGCAGGCCGAGTTCGCGCTCGGCTTCGGCGAGGGCAATCCAGAGCCGGCGCCAGGTCCTGAACTTTACGTCGTCCGAGAATATGCGCTTCATTTCCTCGCTCGCGTAGCGGACGCAAAGCGGGTTTTCATAGGCATCGTGCATTGTCAACGTCTCCTCTTGGTCGCAAGGTAATCGGCAATGCGCTCCATCGCATCCTCAAGCTGGACAATGTCGGGCAGGAAAACTATGCGGAAATGGTCGTGTGTTTTCAGATTGAAGCCGGTACCCCGCGTGATGAGCACCTTCTTCTGGCGCAGAAGCTCGAAGGCAAATTCCTCATCGTTTTCAATATCATAATAGTCGGTATCGATTTTCGGGAAAATGTAGAAGGCGGCGTCGGGCTTGACAGCCGAGAGCCCCGGAATTTCGCTTATCGCCTTGCAT
Source organism: Eubacteriales bacterium (assembly GCA_050946195.1). Lineage (GTDB taxonomy): Bacteria > Bacillota > Clostridia > Oscillospirales > CAG-272 > UMGS1002. The sequence goes on along the minus strand of JBMNUI010000007.1, from coordinate 14,690 downwards.
ATGTATTCGCGCTGCTCGTATATGCGCCCGCCCGGCCGCAGATATTCGTCGCAGGACTGGTACCCGCCGAGCGCCGTTTGTATAATGCTCTGGCCCGGGACATTCGAGCAGAGCCTCATCGAAGCAAGCAGGTTAAGCCCCTCGATATACTCCTGCGCATAGCTCTTGTCGCCGGCAAGACACATCCAGCCGACGCGGAAACCGGCCACGCGGTGGGATTTCGACAGGCCGTTGAAGGAAACCGTGAGCAGGTCGGGGGCAAGCGAGGCCAGCGCGATATGTTCCTTGTCATCCATAACCATCCGGTCGTAAATTTCATCGGCAAAAAGGATAAGCCCGTGCTCGCGCGCAAGCTCAACTATGCCCTCGAGTATTTCGCGGGGGTAGAGCGCGCCTGTCGGGTTGTTCGGATTTATCACCACAATCCCCTTGGTCTTCGGGGTGATTTTTTTGCGCATGTCGTCAAGGTCGGGATACCAGTGGTTCGACTCGTCGCAGACATAATGAACCGGCGTCCCGCCGGCAAGCGTCACCGCGGCGGTCCAGAGGGGGTAATCGGGCACCGGAATCAGAATTTCGTCGCCGTTGTCGAGCAGCCCCTGCATCGACATGGTTATCAGCTCGCTTACCCCGTTCCCGGTATATATATCTTCAAGCCCGACATTCGGGATTTTTTTGAGCTGGCAATACTGCATGATAGCCTTGCGCGCCGGGAATATCCCCTTTGATTCGGAGTAGCCCTCGGAGGAACGCAGGTTGTAAATCATGTCGACAATGATTTCGTCGGGTGTCTTAAAGCCATAGGGCGCCGGGTTGCCGATGTTCAGCTTTATGATATGGATGCCGTCTGCCTCCATGCGGGCGGCCTCCTCAAGCTCCTTGCCGCGAATGTCGTAGCATACGTTGTCAAGCTTTTTTGACTTTTGAAAAACCTTCATGTCGGCTCCTTGGTTATGTTAAATAATGGTTGTTACATGCTTCGCAAATGAAAAGCCCTATTGGGTGTAAGAACTATAAATTTAATTTTGTGTTTAAGTTTTTGGGGATTCTTAAGGGACTTTTTTCAAAAAGCCCCTTAAGCGGGGTATGGGGCGGAGCCCCACAATTATTTACTCCTGCATACCCCGAAGCGCGCTGCCGACAAAGCCCAAAAAGAGCGGGTGGGGCTTGTTGGGGCGGCTTTTGAACTCGGGATGATACTGCACGCCCACAAAGAAGGGGTGGTCGCGCAGCTCTATGGTTTCTACCAGCCTGCCGTCGGGGGAGGTGCCGCTGACAACCAGCCCGGCTGAAACCAGCTTATCGCGGAACTCGTTGTTCAGCTCGTAGCGGTGGCGATGGCGCTCGTAAATCAGGTTATTATCCTTACCATAGCAGGCCTCAAGCGTGGTTCCGGGGGCTATCACACAAGGGTATGCTCCGAGGCGAAGGGTGCCGCCCTTGTCGATTTTGCCGTGCTGCCCCGGCATGAAATCTATCACCTTGTGGGTTGAGTTTTCATCAAATTCGCTTGAGTTGGCGTCGCTCCAGCCGAGCACATTCCGCGCAAACTCAACAACCGCCACCTGCATCCCGAGGCAGAGGCCGAGAAAGGGGATTTTGTGCTCTCGCGCATACCTTACCGCACAGATTTTCCCTTCAATGCCGCGGACTCCGAAACCGCCGGGTACTAAGATTCCGTCGACGTCAGAGAAAAACTCATCGCAGCTGCAGGGATTGACTGTCTCGGAGTCAATCCACTTTATTGATACCCGGCAGCCGTGTTCATACCCGGCGTGCTTTAAGGCTTCTACCACCGAGAGATAAGCATCGTGCAGCTGCACATACTTGCCGACAAGCGCAATGTTTACCTGTTTTGTCCTGCTACGGATTTTCTCAATCAGCGCCCGCCACTCTGAAAGGTCGGGGGGCGGCGCGTTTATGTTCAGCTTTTTGCAGACGATGTCCGACATGCCCTTTTTCTCAAGCAGGAGCGGGACCTCGTAGAGCACCGGGGTGGTCAGGTTTTCAATGGCGCACTCGGGCCTGACATTGCAGAACCCGGCAATCTTGCGGAATATGCTCTCGTCCTCGATAGGTTCGTCGCAGCGCAGGACTATTATGTCGGGCGAAATACCCATCCCCTGCAGCTCTTTGACCGAATGCTGGGTAGGCTTCGACTTGTGCTCACCCGATGCCTTGAGATAAGGCACAAGGGTGACATGGATATATAGCGAATTTTCGCGCCCGACCTCAAGGCCTATCTGCCTTATTGCCTCAAGGAATATCTGGCTTTCAATGTCGCCGGTGGTCCCGCCTATCTCGGTTATTACCACGTCGGCCCCGGTCTTGTCCCCGACGCGGTAGATAAACCGTTTGATTTCGTCGGTGACATGCGGGATATACTGCACCGTGCTGCCGAGAAACTCGCCCCGCCGCTCCTTTGCCAGGATGTTTGCAAAGACCTTGCCGGTCGTGAGGTTTGAGAACTTGTTCAGATCCTCGTCGATAAAGCGCTCGTAATGCCCCAGGTCAAGGTCGGTCTCGGCGCCGTCCTCGGTGACGTAAACCTCGCCGTGCTGATAGGGGCTCATGGTCCCCGGGTCTAGGTTGACATACGGGTCGAGTTTTTGCGCGGCCACCTTCAGCCCGCGCGACTTGAGCAGCCGCCCGAGCGACGCCGCGGTTATTCCCTTGCCCAGACCGGACACAACCCCTCCGGTCACAAAAATATATTTCGCCATCTCAAGCCTCACCCGCGCTCAACATCTCTGACTTAATTTCGTCCCGGGGCATATGTAATTATGCCCCATCTATAAAAACTTCAAAGACTGCATTTGACTTCGGATAGTTTTTTGAGGTTCACTCCCACTCTATTGTGGCCGGCGGCTTGGAGGTGATATCGTAAACCACGCGGTTAATACCGTTTACTTGGTTGGTTATTCTCGAAGATATGCGCGAGAGCAGGCTGTGCGGCAGCTGAGCATATTCGCAGGTCATAAAGTCGGTTGTGCACACCGCACGGACGGCGAGCACATACTCGTATGTGCGGAGGTCGCCCTTGACTCCGACGCTCTTGGTGTCGGTCAGCACCGCAAAATACTGGTCGACCCTCTCGCGCGAGTTCTCAATCTCCTCCCGGACTATATAGTCGGCCTCGCGCAGGATGTTGATCTTCTCCTCGGTGACCTCGCCGATGATTCTCACGGCAAGGCCGGGCCCCGGAAAAGGTTGACGGTTGACCAGCCGGTCGGGCAGTCCGAGCATGGCGCCAAGCTTTCTCACCTCGTCCTTGAAAAGGCCCGAGAGCGGCTCAATAACACCCTCAAACCCCAGGTCAGCAGGCAGCCCTCCGACATTGTGGTGGCTCTTTATGACCGCCGATTTGTTCTTGCCCGACTCGACTATATCGGGGTATATGGTGCCCTGAGCGAGGAATTCGGGGCGGCCGAGCCGCCTTGCCTCCTCTTCAAACACGCGGACAAACTCCCGCCCGATAATCTTGCGTTTTTCCTCGGGGTCGGTAACGCCGGCAAGCTTTGAGAGGAAGCGCGCCTTCGCGTCGACCATGACCAGCTCGAGGTTGCGCTTGCCGAACACCTCTTTTATTTCCTCGGGCTCGCCAAGTCTCATGCAGCCGTGGTCGACAAACACGCAGACAAGCTGCCCCGGCACCGCCTCGGACAAAAGGGCGGCGCAGACCGACGAATCGACGCCTCCCGACAGCGCGAGCAGGACACGCTTGCTCCCCACCTGTTCGCGGATCTTTTTTATTTGCTTCTGAATATAATCCTGCATCGAATAATCCCCGTCGGCGCGGCAAATCCCAAAGAGGAAATTGCTCAGAATTGCCTTTCCTTTCTTTGTGTTTTCAACTTCGGGATGAAATTGTACCCCGTATATTTTCCGCCCGGTATTCTCTATTGCGGCACTCGGGCAGAGCTTGGTGCGCGCTATTGCGCGAAAGCCCGGAGGCATTTCCATTACCATGTCGGTGTGGCTCATGAGGACCTGCTCCACACTCTCAAGCCCGGCAAAGAGCGGCGATGTGGTGTCTATCCCGGCGTCAAGTATGCCGTATTCGCTGCACCGGCAGGGGCTTACCCGGCCGCCGAGCATATGGCAGATAAGGTGCATACCGTAACATATGCCGAGTATCGGGACCCCCAGCTCAAACACCGCCGGATCACAGGTAGGCGCCCCTTCGCGGTAAACGCTGTCCGGCCCGCCGGTGAAGATTATGCCTACAGGTCTTTTCACTAATATTTCGGAGAGCGGTATGTCATGAGGCAGTATGACCGAATAGACGCCGAGTTCCCTGACCCTGCGCGCGATAAGCTCCTTATACTGGCCTCCGAAATCAAATATTACGACAGTCTGCCTCGACATATACCCTCCGGGTATGCTAAAAAACAATCGGCGGCGGCTCCACTGCAGGCTCGACCCGTCTTTACAGCGCACCACCGTCCGTCCTTCACTTATTGCCCCGGCAGGCCGGGATGAAGGTTCGCTTTGTAATGCGCAAAGGTTTCCGGCTGCCGCCCCAATGAAATAAATATATCACAACTTGCAGCCCGTGTCAATAAAATTGATAACTGCGGCCAAACTTCTTGCGAAATTGACATTTTTTGATTTTTTGAGTCTTAGGTTTTAGGTTATTGTTATAACTCTCATGCCTCCGCTACCCGTCCCGAATAAGCAAAAGCGCTTTATTGCGGCAGGTAACACCTCAATAAAGCGCTTTTTGTGCCTAAGTAATCAGAAAACCAGCCCGAGGGCCGCCATCCTTCTTTTCAGCTCGTTCATCATCTCAATTTCTTCCCGCTCATCTGCAGCCAAGTAGGTCACCGAGAACCTCAGGTACCCGCCGCAGTCGTCCCACGGGACCACCGAAATGTTGGCGTTCATGATAAGATGCTCGGCCACCTCCTGCGCGCTGGTAAAAACCCGCCCGTTGTCAAGCCCCTTCGGCATTTCGACATAGCAATAAAAGGTTCCCTTTGAGGGCTCGGCGTCAAAGCCTATCTCGCGCAGCGTCCGCGCGAGCAGATTCATTCTTCTCTCATACTTGACGCGGATTCTTTCGGTTATCTCGGGATGCTCGAGCGCGTATATGCCGGCCTTCTGAATGGCCCTGAACTGGCCCGAGTCGGTGTTGTCCTTGACCGTGCCGTAAAGTGATACCACCTTCTCGTTCCCGGCGATAAACCCGAGCCGCCAGCCGGTCATGTTGAAGGCCTTCGAGAGCGACTGCACCTCGACGCCGACCTCAATCGCCCCCGGTACCGACAGAAAGCTGAGCGGCTTTACATCTCCGAAGGTGAGTGCCGCGTATGCGGCGTCGTGGACCACCACAATGTTGTTGGCCCGGGCGAACTCGACCACCCGCTCGAAAAACTCGCGGGTTGCCGCCTGGCCGGTGGGGTTGTTCGGGTAGTTGATGTAGAGCAGCTTGCTGCGGCGGAGTATGTCGGCCGGGATACTGTCAAAGTCGGGGAAAAACCCGTTTTCCTTTTTGAGCGGCAGGTTGTAAACCTCGCCGCCGCAGTATTTTGTATAAGTGCCGAGCACCGGATAGCCCGGAACCGTCACCAGCGACACGTCCCCGCTGTTGATAAAGCAGAGCGGCAGCATGGCAAGTATCGGCTTGGTCCCGATTCCGTGAATTATGTTTTTGCCGGCGCAAAGGCCCTTCACGCCGTAGACACGTTCCATGTACCCGGCGGCGGCTTCCTGAAACTCGATTATTCCGTTGTCGGCATAAAACCTGTTCTCAGGCTTGCCGCACTCGGCGCGGAGCACCTCTGCAACGCTTTCGTCGGCAGGTTGGTCGGGCTCCCCGACACCCATGTCGATAAGCGGAAGGTCAGGGAACTTCTTTGCAGCTTCGGCCTTGAGCGCCTTGATGCGCGCAAATTTGTAAACTGTATTGGTCTTTCCGAAATTCCGCCCGCCCAACCGGTCGGCGATAATTTCCTGAATGTAGCTGTCCGAACTCATAAAAACCCTCATATCCAAAAAAACTTTTTGCCTTAATATATCACATCAAGCGGTCATTGTCAACTATGCTTCGCGGGGGCGCTACCCCCACACCCCCTCTTAAGGAACTTTTTTGGTAAAAGGTTCCTTAAGAATCCTCAAAAACTTTCGGCTAAGTCTCGCAGGATGTTTTCTCTCCCCGCGAGCCGTCCGGTACCTTTTTGGGAAGCCGCCCCCTGCTGATTACTCGAAAAATCTTCATGCTGCCAAGCAGCAGAATGCCGAGCATCAGCAAAAGTATAATTACGGCTATCGCGTACTGCAGCGGCGCGTTGCGCGAAAAAGCCGGGTCGCCGGTTTCCTCCTGGTCCGGGTCGCCGCGCCCCTTGAAGGGCGTATTCTGCTCGGTCATCTCAATCGTCTCGCCCTCAAGAAACCCCATCCCCCTTGTCACGGTTATCGTGCCGTCATTTACCGATATATCATAACCATCAAGGCTCTCAGGTGTGCCGTCGGGGTTTATCAGCTCAACAGAAAAATCAGACAGGGTGATGCTGCAGGTCCGGCCGATTTTAGTATCGTCGGGCACCAAAAAGTATAGTATAATCACCGGCCCCCGAAACCACATTCCGGTTGTGGAGTAGGCCGAGAAGTTTATTTTGTTCCCTTCAAGCACCGGAGTATACCATACGATATTCCGCTGAGTGTCCTTTTCAACTCCCTCCGCCACATCGTATGCAAAAATCTGCTCGTTGTCGATATTCGTATTGTAAAGCTCCAGCACACCCGCCTCAAACTCAAGCGAAAAATCAATTTTTGAGTAATGCAGCGTTTTGTATTCGTCAAGATAAATAGAATATCTTATAAATCTCGTGTCCCCGATTCTCACCATCGACTCGCCGGATTTGATGTCCGGCGCGGTAAGAATTATGTATTTCCCGTCGGACTCCGTGCCCGACGCCGCGGGGACAATGAAGGCGACCACCAAAAACAGGCAAAGCAGCGCTGCGGGGAACCCCCGGGAGCGCTTATATCCGGTTTTCATCTGTCCACCTCCTTTACGCAACAGGGGAGCTATCATGTTGCTCCCCCGAATTAGTTTTTTATTTTATCGGGCTTTTACTGTCGAAAGCTTAATACCTTTGCAGCGCGCCGCCGCGGTTGAGAAAGTCGATATAATCATGAAGCGTTAAGGGCTTTGAGTAAAAATAGCCCTGAATCACGTCGCAGCCGAATTTTTCAAGCCGCTCCAGCGCGTCGAGGGTTTCCACGCCCTCCTGGACCACCTTCATCCCGAAGCTCTTGGCAAGCCGGATTATCGTTTTGAGCAGCTCGTCGTCGCGCTCCTGCGAGAATCCCTTCGTGATGAAGAAACGGTCAAGCTTGAGTTCGTCCATCTCAAGCTCTTTTAGGATGTTGTATGACGAATACCCCGAACCGAAGTCGTCAATCGAGCAGCGGATGCCGTTTGCCTTGAGCTTCCTTACGATATCCTTGAAAAGGTCGTAATTTTCATAGGCAATGCTTTCGGTGAACTCAAGGGTCAGAAAATTATCGGCAATAATGTACTTTCTTTTAGTGCGCACGTAAAAATCGACAAACCCTTCCTGCGTTGCGGTGACCCGGGAGACGTTTACCGATACCGGCACCACCTTAAGCCCCCGTTGAACCGCCTCGCTGAGGTACTTGCAGACCTCGACATACACGTATTTATCTATTTTAGCGATAAACCCGGAGGCTTCGAAAATCGGCACGAATTCCTCGGGATTTCGGAAGGTGTTGGTCTCGGAGTCATACCAGCGCAAAAGCGCCTCGGCGCCGTCCGGGCGGTTCTGCTGGATATTGTATTTCGGTTGGTAGAAAATCTTAAATTCATTGTCGGTTAGCGCCGCCTCTTGGCGCGCCTCAATCTCGGCCTCGCGCATAAATCTCGACTTGACCCTCTCGTCATAAATGTTTATCTGCTCGGTAGTTGTATGTATGTTTGACTTTTGCGCTATCACCGCGCGGTCGAGCATCTTCTGAACCGGCTCCTTTTCGGCGCGGTTGATGCAGTATACGCCCATTGAGAGTTTTAAGTTGTATTTATGCTTTTTTAGCTCCGGGTAATTGAAGGCTTCGGCCCAGATTACGCGCAGCCTGTTCATCAGGTCCTTCTCGTCGCTGTAATGGAGCAGCAACACGAACTTGTCGTCGCTGATGTGGCCGAAGGTTTCCTCCTGCAAAAGGCTCATGCCGAACACCTTGGCAAGGAAGCGCAGCACCTCGTCGGCATTTATATTCTCATATTTCTCGGTAATAAAGCGAAACTGCTCGATTTCGGTGTATACCAGCGCGAATTTGGTTATTTTGTTTTTCTCAAGGATTGCCTCGGCGTCGAGGCAGAACTTTTTGTAGGTGTTACACTTGAGAAGCGGGTTGGTAGTATCGTAGCTCTTGATTTGCTCAAGGTCGCGCAGGTGCAGCAGTACAAGATAGGTAATACCAGCCGCCACAATAAGCAAAAGGATAATCAGCGCCACGCTGATGTTCGCCACAAACTCGTAGCCGGCCCCGTGCAGCTCTGACGCTTTATATATATTGGCGATATAGAGCGTGTTGTCGGAGGCCGCGGAACAGGCGACTGCCAGCGCGTAGGTCTCGCCGCCGATCCTGAAGGAGCAGCTTCCCACCCCTTCGTTTGTGACTATCATGGCGAGCTGGTCGACCACCGCCCTGTCATTTGTCACCTCGCGTATGCTTCTGTAAATATTGGTAAGCCCCTTTGACGGGAAGGAATCAGACCGGACCTCAAGTATAATAGTTCCGTCAACCGTGCACAGGCCGAGGTATGCGGATTTTTGGGCCGAGTCGGTCCGAAACGAGACCATATTGTCAAACAGCTGTGTGACCATGCAATATGAAACCACACCGTCTATCAGGTCGTTGCCGCTTACCGGGGCATAAAAGGCTATGAACGACATGCTGGTATAGCTGTTGTGGTCATATATGAGCCCCGCGCAGCCGGCTTTATTGATGTTTACAAGCCGCATTATGCTCTCTGGCTCTTTTGTCTCGAGTTCCTGCCCGCTACTGTCGTACTCCCGGCCACGATTGAAAAAGCGGATAAAGGTAATCGGCGTATTTGTGCTTTGCGACACGGCATTGAAATAACGCAGAATTTCGGTCTCGCTGGTCATGGTGCCGGCCACAGCGGCAATTTCTTCTGTCTGCCGCAGCGCGGCGCCGACTCTCGAGTTTATCTCCGAGATAAAGTCTATCGAGGCGGTCAGTGCCATGTCCTCGGTCTGCTCGGCAAGGCTCGTATGGTAAGCAACCAGAAGATACACGGCAAAGGCCAGCATTATCATAAAAAATATAGCCAAAAGTGTTATAATGTAGCCTTCAAGACCTGCCGGTTTTTTGTTTATTCCCATATGCGCCGGGCTCCTTTAAGGATTCGCTGCGGCAAAACTTTGTCAGAGTTTCTCTAGTTGTGCCTGTATCTCCTGCAAACGTTTGCGGATTTCGTTTATCTGTGAGGTGTAATTGTTAAAAAAATCGACATCGGTATCGCTGGGCGTGGTGTGCGTGAGAATAGCCTCGACCAGCGCCGCCTGTGAGCGGGCTCTCTTTTTTTCGAGAAGCTCAATCTGTGCCTTATAGGTTTTGATTTTCCTTTTCAGCTTGAGTTTTTGAAACATAGATTCCTGTCCTTTCTCATTCGGGTTGGCTTTATACTGTCCGCCGGCAACTTGTGCCGGAATTATTTATCGGAATCCCGGCTCCCCCGGCCGGATTTTTGCTTTTTCTCGTTTTCCCTAAGTCTTGCGACCTCCTCGGCCACCCTGCGCTCGATCTCGGCCGCTCGTGCGTCGGCTTTTTTCCTGCGGGCCGACGGGATGAGGACCGCCGCCATGTAAATCAAAAGAAACAGGATGACCACCACATAGCCATAGGGCGAGAGAATCAGCCTTGCAACATACGACAGAATCGGCAGGTTGCGCACATATTTCCCGACCAGCCGCTCGCCCCGTACATTGTAGGCGTCGGGCAGCAGGTTGTTGTCGCCTTTTGTCTGAAACTCAATTCCCTCAATACTGCTGATAACGCTCTGCACGCGGTGGGTATTGAGGCTGCCGGCTATTGCCGGGTCGTCGGAATAGAAGGTTATTATGTCCCCGACCTTAATGTCCTCGGGCCGGGCTCGAGTAATGAGTATGCAGGAATGGGCGGGTATTGCAGGCTCCATGCTCCCGGTCGCGATTATAATCACCGCATGGTCGAAAACGAAGGTGACACGGTTGTTCATCCGGTCTACCACAAAAATCGCCGCCATAACAACCAGCAGCACCAGAATAAGGTTGAATAATATAGAAAGGATTCTCGGTTTCCTCTTTTTTCTCACATTGGCCATTTACGTGAATATCCTTTCCGGAGACCGGGCAGCCTCGCTGCCCGCGTATTTACCGCCTTTTGCGGCTTTGATTATATATCCTGAACCAGAAGCGGCGGCGTCTTTTGCGGCCGGACATACCGGCTGCGCGCTCGGCCTGAATCTGCCGGGCCCGCTCGATGATTTTTGCCGCCCGGGCCAACCGCTCTTCGCGAAGCTTCCGGACCTCTTCCTCAAGCCGCTCAAGTTCGGCACGCTTTGCCGCCTCAATAAATTCGCTGTCAATCTCGGCGTCGTCGCCGACATTTTCAGCGCCTGTGAAGTCTTCCTCGGCGGTTTGAGCCTCTTCGGCTAACCGCGCCTCTTCGGCTAGGCGGGCTTCCTCAGCCAACCGCGCTTCTTCTGCCTTGCGGGTTTCTTCTGCCAACCGTGCTTCCTCGGCTTTGCGGGCTTCCTCGGCTAGCCGCGCTTCTTCTGCCTTGCGGGCCTCTTCTGCTAAGCGAGCCTCCTCAGCCAACCGGGCCTCTTCAGCCTTGCGTGCTTCTTCGGCCAGCCGCGCTTCTTCTGCCTTGCGGGCCTCCTCGGCCAGCCGCGCTTCTTCTGCCTTGCGGGCTTTTTCTTCACGGCGCTTTTTCTTTATGATTGCATCGGCGATGAGCGATATCTGCAGCGCCTCGCGTATCTGCCGCTCGTGCTCCGAGAGCTTGCGGTATCTGTCGCGCAACAGCGGGACGACCTTGCGGTACTCGGTGTCATATATGTTATATTCGTCGGCGTCAAGCTCTTCTATCTGTGACACAATCCGCGGCGAGAGCACCGAATCGGTCTCGCTTATGGCAATCGCGTTTTCGGTATCGGGCTTGTTTTCCACGGTCTGGCGGAAAATCAGGTACTGGAGCGCCAGATTTGCGTAAATCTCATTTATAAGCTCCTCATCCGGCGACTCGGCGGTCTCCTGAACCAGTATTTCATAGCCGGTCTTGTCATAGCTCTCGATAAATTCCCAGAGTGCTAAGCACTGGCGCAGGTACTTGTTTTTGAGAATCGCGTTGGTGCGCATAACCGGCGGGCGGATGTAACTTTTGCCCATGTTTTTGGCAAAATCCGAGTCGGTATACTCTGAAACAATGCGATAAAGCCGCTCGACCCGCGCCCACAGCCCCGAGGAATAGCCGCCGGGAGCCTCATCGTCGGGCGGCTCGGATATTTCAAGTTCAAACCTACACCTGCCGCGCAGCTCACCGCGCGAAAAATCCGACGTAAAGCCAAGTCTGGTACTCATCTCATCGCGGCCTGATTCAAGCGCGGCACGATGCCGCCGGTCAACAAAGGTGTGGAGCTTTACAATCAGGGTGTTGATGAACTTATTCTCGTAGGTCTGTATCGTCTCGTCGCGAAAGACGTTGAGTATCTTTGAAGGGATTATGCTCCCGTCGGGCTCAACACGGTCTATGTAGTCGGTGTGCTGCGCCAAATGCTGAATTGAGCGACTGGTTATGTTGCGCGAGAGCTCGATAGGCAGCACACTCTCGTTCTCCTCGATAAAACGCGACGGGTTTCGGATGACATGGTCAAGGGCGTCAAGGCTCACCTCAATCACCCTCACCCATGTCTCGTCAATGGATTTTATGGCATAGCGTTTTTTGAGCTCAATCGTCGTGTCTGCCGAGCGCAGCAGCTCAAGCGCCCCCGGCAGCTCGCCGTACTCCGAGGCGAGCGACTCAATAAAGGACAGGGTGTCGCTGCAGATACCGCGCCGGCGGCTCAAAAAAACATCCCTGTCCATAAACATGCCCTTTCCTTTCAGTTTAATCAATACATTTTATGCAGGCGCCCGAGGTAATCAAAGCACTCCTTCATGGCACCCTTGCCGAAGAGGCTGTCCATGAAGGACATGAGCCCCTTGAACTCGTCGCGGATGAGCGAGAGGTTAAGGCTCTCAAATTTCCGCAGCACCTTGGTAGCAAGCAGGTAATCTATCGCCTCAAGCTCGGTGCCGCCGCAGGCGACATAGACCGGCACAAAAATACCGAGCTGCTTCATAATGCGGTTTCCGAAGGCCACCCGGAATTTTTCGATGACATAAAGGTCGAGTTTCTCGATGGCTTCAAGGTAATATTTGCTGACCGGATGCTCGGCGACCGCCATGTAGAACAAAGAGTTAAGATATGAGTAGCTTATCAGCTTGGGGTCGGTCTCGGGCGCCTCAAAAGGCATTCCTTTTGTATCAAGATTGATTACCAGCGCGCGGTCATAAACCTTGTCGGATATCGCAAAGGTCGAATCGTCGTTGTTGGCCGTACCCACGTACCAGACATTCTGGGGGATTATGAGTTTTCCGTTCTGCAGGTGCTTGGGGTCGTTCTCCCACGAGGAGGGGACAAGCTCTATTTTCCACTCCGAGGGGTCGGGCATCTCAAGTACCGAGAGCATTTCGGCAAAATAGTATTCGACCCGGGCGATATTCATCTCGTCAAGGACGATTATGTTAATATCATCATTATACGAAGCTTCATATATGCGCCGCAGGACCTCGGTCTCATTGAAGCGCTTGGTGAACTCGTTGAAATACCCGAAAAGCTCTGTACGGTCGCGCCATGAGGGCTGCACCGAAGCGATTGTCGCATCGTTCTGAAAGTATTTGCCCATGATATAGGGCAGCGAGGTCTTGCCTGTACCCGAAATGCCCTGCAGCAGAATGAGCTTGGTCGAAGCCATCCCGGCAAACATCAGCCTGATTATCTTTAAATCATAGAACAGCCGCGCCCGGCTGCAGGCATAATACCGCAAATCGTCGCAGATTTCCGAAAGCGACATGCCGCGGTCGTATTCGGGAGCGACATAATACTCGTATTTTTCGTCAACCGCAGACAGGCGGAAAAAGCGCTTGCCGCCGGTGTCGGCGACCTTTGCCCCGCCCTCGCCGGGTGCCGGCAAAGCCTCTTGTCCCGGAGCCTCAGAGTCGCTCTCTTCGCGCTGACCGAGTATTTCGCTTAACTGCTCGACGGAAATGTTTGTCTGGCCGATTTTTAGCGCCATTATCCTTTCTTTTTCCTGCGTCAGCCTGATAACGTCGCGGTGCAGGTCGGCGATTTCCTCGAGCAAATCCTCGTTGCCGACCAGGGTTCGGCGGAAGCGGATGTACTTGCGGACAACCAGCCCGAGCATGAAAAGCAAAACACCCCAAATAGCAAAGGTCAAAATAAAGGCGAGTATTGTGAGAACCCAGTCAAGCGCGGTAAATGTGCCCGAAAAAAGCCTCAGCTGCCGGACATAGTACGGAAAATTGAATATCTGCACTATGCCGAGGAATATATTCGAAAAAATCTTCCAGACGCCGCCGAGCATGGTCGTCATGAAAGCAAAAAACCAGCTTAAAAAACCGTCCATTATATGTAAACCTTTCTGTGGGGATTACCTAAAAGGCGCCGCGGCCGCGGCGCCTTAACGACGTTTGACTCAAGGCGACAAAATTCACCCGGCTTTGCCTGTCGCTTAAATTTTTTATCGCCCTACATGAACTCCTTATGAGTAATTTATTGCTCTTTGCCGGCGGGGGATTCGGAATCATCATTGCCCTGCGGCTCTTCTGATGCACCAGAATCCGAAACCTCGGCCCGGGCGGCCTTCTGCGATGCCAGATATTCCTCAATTGCGCGCCGCTTGATTTCCTCCTCCTCCCCGGCGGTAAGTTTTACGCCTTTCTTGCTCTTGACCTCGACAACCACCGATATGAAGCGGTAGAGTTCATATATGAAAAGCAGCAAAAGCGGCAGCACCACGCAAAGCAAAAACCCCTTTGAGGTCTGCAGAAAGGAGAGCACCTTCCCCAGCCCGGCGATTTTTGTGCCGGTGTACCTGCAGAGTACATCGGAAAACAACACCTCTTCGGGATCGTCGGACGTATTGGCCTCTCCCTTCGTGACATAATGTACATGGCCTTTCTCGTCGGTGTATTTATCGACAATGCGGTGGGTATTAATCTCCTTTTTACCGTCGCGGTCAAGGTCGACGTAATATGTAATGATATCTCCGACTTCAAGTTCGGACTTTTCAGCAACTGTGAGCTTCTCGCCGATAATCAGGTCGCCAGCCTTGAAGATCGGTGACATGGAATCGCTCATTATTGTTATCGGGCTTTTTCCTCTGATTGACGGAATTCCGTCGTCATCGGCATTGGCGGCAAAAACAAGCACGGTTATTAACACCGAAAACGCCACAAATAACCATAACAATACATTGCCTGCGATGCCAAGCCACTTTTTTGCTTTTTTCATAATAATCCCAGCAGATAGAGTATTTTTTGTTATGCTTGAATAAATTATACTCTATCTGATAATTCATGTCAATAGGAACC
>JBMNUI010000006.1:0-50221 GCA_050946195.1 Eubacteriales bacterium | reverse complement strand
CCCGGTGTCGCTCAGTATGGATTTAATCCGCAAGCCCGACCAAAATCCCGCCGAAAAATATATCGTAATAGAACAAAAGCGCGCCGGGACCAGCCGCATTGTCACCTCACGCTGTCATGACCCCTCCTCGGGGCTGCTGCTTTCAACCGCTCACTCCCCGGGGGACTGTGACCCGTTTTTCATGTCGCTTGACGCCATCTTAACGGCGGTTGCCGGGTGCGTGGCCGGCGGCGCCGATTTTACCGGGGTTTCACTCTCGCTGTGCGGCAGTATCCCTGCTGAATGTTCAGAGCCGCGGGCGCGGGGCGACATACTCGCCCTCATTCTCGGAGCTTACCGGGCACAAATTGAATACTGCCTACCCGACGCCCGAAGTGTCTACACCTGTTCGGAGCAGGGCTTCAGCTTCACCGCTGCCGCCGCCGCCCTGCCTGAAGGCAAAGTAATTCCCGCCACCTTCAGAAAGCCCGGCAGCAGGGTTTATCTCCTCTCACCTGCCACAAAACCCGACGGCCTGCCCGACTTTGAGGACCTGCGCCGCATATGGAGATATGTTGCGAATGTCAGCCGGGCTGGACTTGTCAGCTCTGCGGCAGCCATCGGCGCAGACGGAGCAGCCGGGACAATACGCGCGATGAGCGGGGATATCGTACTCGAGCAGGCAGAAAATCTGGATTTACAGCAAAAACCCATGCCGGGCGGCATTATAATTGAGTCCGATGCCCTGCTTGAGGGCGTCTGCCTCGGGAAAACAAGGCCGGCAGGCGGGTATATCAGTATATGATGTCATATTTTTTGAAAAATAACACAGAAAAAACCCCAAAAAAGGTATTGACAAGCCAATTATTCTGTGATAAAATTGTAAACTGCATTATAATCGCTTGGTATGCGTTTTTTTTCGGCGGTGCTGCTGTCTTGGCTTTTTTTACCGCAGGCGGCAAGCCGGCACCGAAAGGACACAGCCGTCCTCTGGCAGAAAAAAGTACAAAAAGGGCGTGATAAAACTCATTAAAGAGGGTTTTTCGGTCACAGGCCTCTTCTGTGATGGTGCCATAAACATATCATTGGTGCCCGCCCTTATTTGTCGGCGGCTGAGAACAGATACTGTCGTGTTTGCACCCTCACATTGTTTATGGGACGACTGAAAAGCCTCATGAGCCCCCTTGGCTCAAGGCTTTTCAGTTTTTCAGCGAATTTCGGCACTGCTTTTTTGTGTCAAGACCAGACCGGCGGAATATTCCTTTGCATCTCGCCTGTACCGTCTTGCGGTACGGGTAAATTTTGAATGGAGTGATTGATTTAAATGGTCAAAGAGCAGAAGCTTGGTAGGAACACGAGAATGAGCTTCTCGAAAACGCGGGAAACGCTGGAGATTCCGAATCTTATCGAGGTCCAGACAAAGTCCTTTCAATGGTTTCTTGACGAGGGGCTTATGGAGGTCCTTCGCGATGTCTCACCGATTACCGACTACTCGGGAAATCTTTCACTCGAGTTTATCTCTTACTCGATAGACTCCAAGCCGAGATACTCGGTTGAGGAGTGCAAGGAGAGAGACCTCAACTACTCCGCGCCCCTGAAAGTCAATGTCCGGCTGAGCAACAAGCTGACCGGCGAAGTCAAGCAGAATGATGTCTTCATGGGCGAGTTCCCGCTGATGACCGAAACCGGCACCTTTGTAATCAACGGGGCCGAACGTGTTATCGTTTCCCAGATTGTCCGTTCTCCCGGCATGTATTATTCTTCCGACATCGATAAAAACGGAAAGAAGACCTATGCCGCCACCATTATACCCTACCGCGGCGCATGGCTCGAATACGAAATAGATGCCAACGGGGTTGTCTATGTCAGAATAGACAAGAACCGCAAGCTCCCGATAACCGTTTTCATCCGCGCGCTCGGGGTAGAGTCGCGCGAGGATATCTTCGGGATGTTCGGCGAGGACGACAGGCTTGCCATCACTCTTGAAAAGGACGAGTGTGAAGAGCTTGCCCTGCGCAACCGCAGCACAATAGGCGTTGAGGCGCTCAAGGAAATATACAGGAGGCTCCGGCCGGGCGAGCCCCCGCTTGTGGAGTCGGCGCAGATGCTGATAAACAGCTTCTTCTTCGACCCCAGGCGCTATGATATCGCTCCGGTGGGGCGCTACAAATATGATAAAAAGCTGGCGCTGACCCCGAGAATCAAAAACAGGAGGCTGGCTAAAGACGTAATAAGCCCCATAACCGGCGAGCTGCTCTGCGAGGCGGGTCAGGTAATCACGCCCAAAATGGCCGACACCATAGAGCAGAATGCCGTAAACGAGGTCTATATACTGCTTGACAACGGGGATACCGTCAAGGTTTTCTCGAACAATACCGTCGACCCCTACTACATTCTCGGTTTTGACCTCAAGGACTGCGGTGTCAGCGAGAAGGCGAGAACCCCGGTCCTGCTTGAGATACTTGAAGCCTCGGGCGGCGACCGCGAAAAAATCAGGGCGCTGGCAAGAGAGCGCATAGCCGAGCTCTGCCCCAAGCATATAACTAAGGACGATATTTTTGCGTCGATAGGCTATTTGCTTAACCTGGCACACGAAATAGGGCATGTAGACGATATCGACCACCTCGGCAACCGCCGCATACGTTCCGTGGGCGAGCAACTGCAGAACCAGATGCGCATCGGCTTTGCGAGGATGGAGAAAATCATCAGGGAGCGGATGACCACCCTTTCCTCGCAGGAAAACGAGAAGATAACGCCGCAGTCGCTCATCAACATAAGGCCGGTCGTGACGGCGGAACGCGAGTTTTTCGGGTCCTCTCAGCTCTCGCAGTTCATGGACCAGGCAAACCCGCTCTCCGAGCTGACTCACAAGCGCCGGCTGTCGGCCCTCGGTCCGGGTGGTCTGTCGCGTGAGCGAGCTTCATTTGATGTGCGCGACGTTCACTATACCCACTACGGCCGCATGTGTCCGATAGAGACCCCCGAAGGTCCGAACATCGGACTCATCTCTTATCTTGCAACCTATGCACGCATAAATAAATACGGCTTCATCGAGGCGCCCTACCGCCGGGTGGAGCATCTTCCCGACGGGCGCTCAAGGGTGACCGACGAGGTGGTATATATGACCGCCGACGTCGAGGATAATTATATAATAGCTCAGGCCAACGAACCGCTGGACGAGGAAGGCTTTTTCATTAACAGCCGGGTCACGGCTCGCGACCGCAATGAGTTTGTCGAGGTCGAGCCCTCAAAGGTCGACTTTATCGATGTTTCCCCGAAGATGGTGGTCTCGGTTGCGACCGCGATGATACCCTTCCTTGAAAACGACGACAACTCACGTGCTCTCATGGGTTCCAACATGCAGAAGCAGGCGGTTCCGCTGCTGACCACCGAGACTCCGATCGTCGGCACGGGAATGGAATACAAGGCCGCCATGGACTCGAGGGTTATTGTGATTGCAAAGAACTCCGGAGTGGTGGAAAAGGTCGACGCCGACCGGATTGTCATTTCACACGGGGACCAGAAGGATGTTTACGACCTGATAAAGTTCAAGCGCACAAACCAGGGGACCTGCTATAACCAACGGCCTTTAGTCAGGAAAGGCGACCATGTCGAGGCCAGGCAGGTAATAGCCGACGGCCCCGCAACCTGCGAGGGCGAAATCGCGCTGGGCAAAAACGTTCTGGTAGGATTTATGACCTGGGAGGGTTATAACTACGAGGACGCGGTACTGCTCAACGAGCGGCTTGTGCGCGACGATGTCTTCACGTCGATTCACATTGAAGAATATACCCACGAGGCCAGAGACACCAAGCTCGGGCCGGAGGAAATAACCAGGGAAATTCCCAACGTCGGTGAGGACGCACTGAAGGATCTCAATGCCGACGGCATAATCAGGATAGGCACCGAGGTGCGTGCCGGCGACATACTTGTAGGTAAAATAACCCCGAAGGGCGAAACCGAGCTCACTGCCGAGGAAAGACTGCTCCGCGCAATTTTCGGCGAGAAGGCAAGAGAAGTTCGGGATACCTCGCTGCGCGTCCCGCACGGCGAGTCGGGGATAGTTGTGGATGTAAAGGTCTACTCGCGCGAGAAGAGCGACGAGCTCCCGACCGGCGTCAACAAGGTCGTGCGGGTTTATGTCGCGCAGAAGCGCAAAATATCTGTCGGCGACAAGATGGCGGGACGCCACGGCAACAAGGGCGTGGTTTCACGGATTCTTCCCCCGGAGGACATGCCGTTTTTACCCGACGGGACCCCGCTCGACATTGTGCTAAACCCCTTGGGCGTGCCTTCGCGTATGAATATCGGTCAGGTGCTTGAGGTTCACCTGGGGCTTGCGGCGAAAAAGCTCGGCTGGAAGGTAATGTCGCCGGTGTTTGACGGCGCGACCGAGCGCGACATTCTCGAGTGCATGAAGCAGGCCGGGATATACCGCGACGTGCGGTCCGACGACAATATTGATAACAAAGAACACTTTGTCGTGCTCGACCCCGAGACCGGCAGGCAGAATGTCAAGATTATTGACGGCAAGACTATCCTTTACGACGGCCGCACCGGCGAGCCCTTCGACAATCCGGTAACCGTCGGAATCATGTACTATCTAAAGCTCCACCACCTGGTCGATGACAAGATTCACGCGCGCTCGAACGGGCCGTACTCACTGGTCACCCAGCAGCCTCTCGGAGGCAAGGCGCAGTTCGGCGGACAGCGCTTCGGCGAGATGGAGGTCTGGGCGCTTGAGGCCTACGGCGCGGCTTACACCCTGCAGGAAATTCTGACCGTAAAGTCAGACGACATAACCGGGCGCCGCAGGGCTTACGAGGCGATTATCAAGGGTCAGAATATCCCGACTCCGGGTATTCCCGAATCCTTCAAGGTGCTGGTCAAGGAATTGCAGTCGCTCTGCCTTGACGTGCGCGTATACGACAGGGACGGGAAAGAGGTACAGCTCTCGACCTTCTACAACGATGACAACGCACAATACCTCGGGGCAGATGCAGCGGTCATCGAGGAGGCTCTCGGCCAGAGATATGCAGCTGGTGAATTCCGCAAGTCATACCTTATCGACGACACCGAAAATGCCGGGGATATCAACGTCGCTTCCGACGCCGGCGAGGATTTTTATGCGGATGACGAAGAAATTTATGAAGAAGACAGCTTTGAGGACGACGATTCGTTTGACAATGATAATAATTGAGTTAGGAGAAAAGAGAAGCTGTGGAGCATAAGGAATTCTATTCGATAAAAATCGGTCTTGCATCCCCCGAAATGATAAGGTCGTGGTCCCACGGCGAGGTGATCAAACCCGAAACCATAAACTACAGAACGCTCAAGGCAGAGGCCGGCGGTCTTTTCTGTGAGCGCATCTTCGGCCCGACCAAGGACGGGGCCTGCATGTGCGGTAAGTATAAAAACTACCATAACCGTGACGTTATCCGTTGCGAGAAGTGCGGCGTTGATGTCACTACCAAAAAGGTGCGCCGCGAGCGCATGGGGCATATCGAGCTTGCCTCCCCGGTTTCGCATATCTGGTATTTCAAGACAATACCTTCGCGCATGGCGCTGGTGCTTGACATATCACCCAAACAGCTCGAGCAGGTTCTGTATTTTGCCGAAAATATCGTGCTCGACCCCGGAATCACCCCGCTCACCAAGGGGATGGTGCTCAGCGAGCGGATGTACATGGAATACCGCGAAATGTACGGCGATGCGTTCCGGGTCGGTATGGGCGCCGAGGCGATAAAGGAGCTGCTTTCCCAGATTGACGTCAATGAATTGTCGACCCAGCTCAAAGCCGAACTGGAAACTGCCACCGGGCAGAAGAAGGCCCGGATTATCAAGCGGCTTGAGGTGGTTGAGGCATTCCGGAAGTCCGGAAACCGCCTTGAGTGGATGATACTCGAGGCAATTCCGGTTATTCCGCCGGATATCCGTCCCATGGTCCAGCTTGACGGCGGACGCTTTGCGTCAAGCGACCTCAACGAGCTCTACCGCCGCGTTATAAGCAGGAACAACCGGCTCAAGAAGCTGATGGAAATACGCACCCCCGAGATAGTTGTCAGAAACGAGAAGCGTATGCTTCAGGAAGCGGTCGACGCCCTTATAGACAACGGCCGCCGCGGGAAGCCGGTTACCGGTCCGTCAAACCGCCCCTTGAAATCGCTGTCGGAGATGCTGCGCGGCAAGCAGGGCAGATTCCGCCAGAATCTGCTCGGCAAGCGCGTCGACTACTCGGGGCGTTCGGTTATCGTGGTCGGTCCGTCGCTGAAAATCTATCAGTGCGGGCTGCCCAAGGAAATGGCCCTTGAGCTCTTCAAGCCCTTTGTGATAAAGCGCCTGGTTGAGATGCAGAAGGCCACCAATGTCAAGGACGCGCAGAAAAAGATTGACCGCTCCCATGACCCCGCCAATGCGGCGGTTTGGGACGCGCTTGATAACGTGATTAAGGAGCACCCGGTACTGCTCAACCGCGCGCCGACCCTCCACAGGCTCTCGATTCAGGCCTTCGAACCGGTGCTGGTCGAAGGGCGCGCAATTAAACTCCACCCGCTGGTCTGCACTGCATTCAACGCGGACTTCGACGGCGACCAGATGCCGGTGCATGTACCGCTCTCGGCCGAAGCGCAGGCCGAAGCCCGCTTCCTCATGCTCTCTGCCAACAACCTGCTCAAACCCATGGACGGGCGTGCGGTCACTGTCCCGACCCAGGATATGGTCCTCGGCTGCTACTATCTGACCATGGAAAAGGCCGGTGACCCCGGAGAGGGCAGGGTGTTCCGCGATTTCAACGAGGCTGTGATGGCATATAAAAACGGCCAGGTCGGGCTGCATGCGCATATCTATGTCAGGACAGCCCAAAGCTCGGAGGCCGTCCTCTGCAGGCTTGCTGATTATAAAGCAAACACAACCACAGCCGGTACCGAAATCACCTTTACGGTGCCCTGTGAGCGCATCATTACCCCGACCGACCGCACCTGCGGGTACACCTATGTGCGCGTGCTCAGGGGCGGGGACGAGATATTCAGGGATAACACCACCGCTATTGTCGGCGGCGTCGAAGAAGTCAAGCACGGCGGCGAATGCACGCTGCTCATAAAAGGTTTTTCAAATCTTGCCGAGGGCGATGTAATTGAGGTATGCTACAAGAACACCGCCATGATTCATACTACTCTCGGAAGAATGATTTTCAACCGGCCGCTGCCGCAGGATCTCGGGTTTGTCAACAGAGCGGACTTCACCAAGGTGCACAACCTTGAGATTGATTTTGTCGTCAGAAACAAGGATTTGGGGCACATTATAGACCGCTGCATCAGCAAGCACGGCACCGCGTCCTGCGCCATCATGCTCGACCAAATCAAGGAAATGGGGTTCAAATACTCAACCCGTTCGGGATTGTCAATCTCGGTCTATGATATGACCATACCAAAGGAAAAAGCTGCCCTCATCGCCGAGGCCGAAAAGAAGGTCGAGACCATAACCAAACACTACATGCGCGGCCGCCTGTCCGAAGAGGAGCGCTACAAGAACGTCATAGCTATCTGGGAGCAGACCACCGCAGATGTCACCGCTGCACTCCAGGACAGCTTTGACCCGAACAATCCGCTGCGGATAATGTCCGACTCGGGAGCCCGCGGATCAATCACCCAGATGCGCCAGCTTGCCGGAATGCGGGGTCCGATGTTTGCGGCAAGCGGCAAGACCATGGAAATTCCGATCAGGTCAAACTTCCGCGAGGGCATGAAAATCTTCGAGTA
Source organism: Eubacteriales bacterium (assembly GCA_050946195.1). Taxonomy (GTDB): domain Bacteria; phylum Bacillota; class Clostridia; order Oscillospirales; family CAG-272; genus UMGS1002. The sequence continues at coordinate 42,485 of JBMNUI010000006.1, read as the reverse complement.
CTTCATGGGTGCGAGAAGCTCTCGCAAGTCGCTGTCCGATACCGCGCTGCGCACCGCCGACTCGGGATATCTTACCCGCCGTCTGGTTGACGTGGCACAGGAGGTTATTGTCCGGGAAGAGAAGTGCTCGACCGAAAAGGGCATGTGGGTATCGACAATTATCGATGAGGATAAAAATGTAATTGAGCCGCTGGTTGACCGGATACTCGGCAGGTACACCATGGGGGACGTGATAAACCCCAAGACCGGCGAGGTCATTGTGCCTGACGATACCATGATTTCGGATGATGACGTCGCAAGGATTATCGAGACCGGAATTGAGCGGGTGCATATCCGGTCGGTCCTGCAGTGCAAGACAAGAAACGGTGTCTGCGCACACTGCTACGGCGCCGACCTTGCCACAGGCAAGCCGGTCAGCGTAGGAGAATCTGTTGGTATAATTGCGGCGCAGTCGATTGGCGAGCCGGGCACTCAGCTCACCATGCGTACCTTCCACTCGGGAGGTGTCGCGGGAGCAGACATTACGCAGGGTCTCCCGCGTGTCGAAGAGCTGTTTGAGGCAAGGCAGCCCAAGAAATCGGCAATCATTGCCGAGGTTTCGGGTATGGCATATGTAACAATCGGCGAGAACGCCAACACGCATATAATTACCATTCACCCCGACAAGACAGATGACAACGCCTTCCACGAAATTAAGGAATATAATGTTCCGTACGGCACACGGGTTATCATTTCCGACGAAGAAAGGGTCGAGGTCGGACAGGCGCTGACCGAAGGAAACAAGTCGCCGGCCGACATAATGAGGATACTCGGGCTTGACGCGGTTTACGAATACCTCATCAAGGAAATTCAGCGCGTGTACCGCTCACAGTCCTGTAATGTCAACGACAAGCATATCGAAATTATCATACGCCAGATGACCCGCAAAGTAAAAATCGAAGACTCGGGCGATACCGATATGCTCTTGGGCTCGCTTGTCGACATAAACGAATTTGAGGATAAAAACGAGCAGATTGCAGAAGCCAACCGGGCCGACGGCGGCAATCGCCGGCCTGCTGAGGGATCGACAGTGCTGCTCGGAATCACCAAGGCCGCGCTGCTGACCGAATCCTTCTTGTCGGCCGCCTCCTTCCAGGAGACCACAAGGGTGCTGACGGATGCGGCAATAAAGGGCAAGGTCGACAGGCTGCTCGGACTCAAGGAGAATGTCATTATCGGCAAGCTCATCCCGGCCGGAACCGGCATGGATTGCTACCGCAATGTAGAGGTAAAGAAAGCCGAAGGAGCGGGGGTCAAGGCTGTTTGATACCGGCAGTCTGAATAATGCTTTGCCGCTTTATGGACGCTCGATACAGGGGAAACTTCCGGGCGGGGTTTCCCCGTAAACTTTTAGCCCTATGAAAGGGAACCCTTCGGACATGAGCCATTACTTCATTGAGGATAAGAGCCTGCCCCACAGGCCGAGGTATGTTACCTACCGCTTTGCGGGCATTGACTTTGTATTTGAGACCGACTCGGGGATCTTTTCAAAGGACCATATCGACCCGGCCAGCGATATTCTGATAAGAGCCCTGCCGCCCCTCTCGGATTCACTGCTCGACTTGGGCTGCGGCTACGGCTGTATCGGTATTGTGCTGGCAAAGGCCTATTCGCTAAAACTCACCCAGTCGGACATCAACGAAGCGGCGCTCAGACTCGCCCGAAAGAATTGTGAGGCCGCGGGGGTTGAGTCTGTCATAATTAAATCAGACTGTTTTGAGAACATCCCGGGTTCATTTGACACAATAACACTGAACCCCCCGATTCATGCCGGCAAGGCGGTTGTCTTTAGGATGTTCGAGGAATCGGCCGAGCACCTGAGCGAGGGGGGCAGGCTTTTTGTCGTGACTATGAAACAGCACGGAGCCGGGAGCTCGCAAAAAAAACTCTTCGAAGTATTCGGCAACTGCGAGACAATTTACAAAAAGAAAGGGTATTTTGTCTTCTGCTGTACCAAGAAAAAGCCGTCTGAGGCTTTTCAATAAACCGCAATTCGGGATGTTTCTGTCCCGGACGGCGTTTGTGTCATAGTCGGGAATCATATTGAAATATATAGCAAATAATAAACAGCAGTGCATATCTTATTGTGCAAATAGTAGAAATGCCGGGGCAAAAATAAAGCTTCTTGACAACATCTGTAGCTGATGATATAATATACTGTAACTGTGCGCAACCCGGAAATTCGGGGAGCGGATAGCTTCGTGCGGTCAAGCATACGTGCGAAAAACATTAAATTTCAAAAGGAGGACAGAAGAGCAAGGATGCCGACCTTTAACCAGTTAGTGCGGCAAGGGCGCCAGGACAAAGTTGTCAAGTCGAAGGCTCCGCTGCTTCAGAAGGGCTTCAACACCCTGAAGAACAGGCCGATTAACCTGCCTTCGCCCCAGAAAAGAGGCGTCTGCACAAAGGTATCGACGACCAGCCCGAAAAAGCCCAACTCGGCGCTCCGCAAGATCGCCAAGGTAAGGCTGAGCAACGGTTATGAGACTACAACCTATATACCGGGCATCGGGCACAACCTGCAGGAGCACTCGGTGGTGCTTATCAGGGGCGGCAGAGTACGGGATCTGCCGGGCATACGTTATCACATCGTCCGCGGTACGCTCGACGCCCAGGGTGTGGCCAACCGCAGGCAGGGCCGTTCCAAATACGGCGCTAAAGCCCCGAAAATGTAAGGGGTAAAACAAGGGTAGGAATAAAGCAGGCAAGCCCGTCAGTTTGAGTTGAAATTTAATGTTTTTAACCAACCGGCGCGGCGCTTACAGAAGGAATGCTTTTGAGTACCTGTGATCTCATATTATTGATGAAGGAGGGAAGTAAAGTGCCAAGAAGAGGCAAGGTTGCCAAGAGGGACGTATTGCCGGATCCTTTGTATAATTCAAAGCTTGTGACAAGGCTGATTAACAGGGTTATGCTTGACGGCAAGAAGGGAGTCGCTCAGAAAATCGTTTACGATGCCTTCCAGAAGGTCAGTGAAAAGACCGGGCAGGACCCGCTGAAGGTCTTTCAGGAAGCGCTCGAAAACGTTATGCCGGTGCTTGAGGTCAAGGCCCGCCGGGTCGGCGGTGCGACCTATCAGGTGCCGATTGAAGTCAGGGCCGAAAGACGCGAGACCCTCGGACTTCGCTGGATTGTAACCTCTGTGCGAAAGCGCGGAGAACGCACCATGTCAGAGCGTCTTGCGGCCGAAATAATGGACGCAAAGAACAATGCCGGCGCGGCATTCAAAAAGAAGGAAGAAACGCACAGAATGGCAGAAGCAAACAAGGCATTTGCCCACTACCGTTATTGATGGTCGGCCAAATACACTGCCCGAAGGCCATCTGATGCGACGCCGATATCTCGATTTACGCACAGCGTGAAAATGGGATACGCCGGAGCAATTTAAATTTTAAGGAGAACCGCGATTTATGCCAAGAGAATATTCGATTGAGCGTACGCGGAATATCGGCATAATGGCGCATATCGACGCAGGCAAAACCACGACCACCGAGAGGATATTGTTCTACACCGGTAAGACCCACAAACTCGGCGAGGTTCATGAGGGAGCCGCGACGATGGACTGGATGGAGCAGGAGCAGGAGAGGGGAATAACAATCACCTCGGCCGCCACCACATGCTACTGGAAGCAATACCGGATAAACATTATCGACACTCCGGGCCATGTTGACTTTACCGTTGAAGTCGAACGCTCGCTCCGCGTGCTCGACGGTGCAGTAGCCATATTTTGCGCCAAAGGCGGGGTCGAACCGCAGTCTGAAACGGTATGGCGACAGGCCGACAGATACAAGGTTCCCCGTATTGCATATGTCAATAAAATGGATATAACCGGTGCCGACTTTTTCCGCGTTATCCGCATGATGAAGGAAAGACTTCATACAAACCCCGTGCCGGTCCAGCTTCCGATAGGCTCGGAGGAGAGTTTCAGGGGAATCATTGATCTGGTGAACATGGAAGCCGACATTTACTACGACGACTTAGGTAAGGACATGCGGGTCGAGGAAATTCCCGAGGACATGCTCGAACTTGCCCAGAACTACCGGGCGGCTATGATTGAGGCCGTGGCCGAGGCAGACGAGGTTTTGTTCGAGAAGTTCTGCAACGAGGAGGAGATTACCACAGAGCAACTCAAGGCGGCTATCCGCAAGGAGACTATCAGCAATAAGATTGTCCCTGTGCTCTGCGGCACCTCCTACCGCAACAAGGGTGTTCAGAAGCTGCTTGACGCAATAGTTGATTATTTGCCCTCACCGGCCGATGTCCCTGCAGTCAAGGGTACCGACCCGAGGGATGACAGCGAAATAGAGCGGCATCCCGACGACAACGCGCCCTTCTCGGCGCTGGCATTCAAGATAATGACCGACCCCTTTGTCGGAAAACTATGTTTCTTCAGGGTTTACTCGGGTTCGGTTGCGGCAGGGCAGACGATTTACAACTCAAGCAAGAACATCCGCGAGCGGATGGGGCGCCTGCTCCAGATGCACGCCAACGACCGCAAGGATGTTGACCGCTGCTACAGCGGGGATATCGCCGCTGTGGTCGGAGTCAAGAACACCACGACCGGCGATACCCTTTGTGACGAGAATCACCCGATAATGCTTGAGTCGATGGAATTCCCGGAGCCGGTTATCAGGGTGGCTATCGAGCCCAAAACCCGCGCGGGGCAGGACAAGATAAGCATAGCCTTGGCCAAGCTCGCAGAGGAAGACCCGACCTTCAAAACCTATACCGACGAGGAGACCGGACAGACAATAATTGCCGGAATGGGCGAGCTGCATCTTGAGATTATCGTCGACAGGCTGCTGCGCGAGTTCAAGATTGAGGCAAATGTCGGCAGGCCGCAGGTCGCATACAAGGAAACTATAAAGAAACCGGCAGATGTCGAATGCAGATACGTGCGCCAGACCGGCGGCAGGGGCCAGTACGCCCATGTCAAAATCAGGATAGAACCGAACGAGCCGGGTGCCGGATATGTATTCGAGAACCAAATAGTCGGAGGAGTTATCCCGAAGGAATATATCCCGGCGGTAGACCAAGGGATCCGAAGCTCGATGCAGAGCGGAGTTTTGGTGGGATACAATGTGGTCGACGTCAAAGTGACGCTTTATGACGGCTCGTATCATGAGGTCGACTCTTCGGATATGGCCTTCAGAATTGCCGGTTCAATGGCCTTCAGGGATGCGATGAAAAAAGCCGATCCGGTGCTCACCGAGCCTATCATGAGGGTTGTTGTCATTGTCGCAGACGAGTATGTCGGCGACGTGATAGGCGACCTCAACGCCCGGCGCGGCCAGATTCAGTCCATGGAAGCCCGGACCGGTGCTCAGGAGATAACTGCTCTGGTCCCGCTCTCAGAAATGTTCGGATACGCGACTTCTCTCCGTTCCCACACGCAGGGACGAGGGCAGTTCACAATGGAGCCCAGCCACTTTGCCGAGGTTCCGAGAGCGATAATGGATAAAATTATTAATAAATTATAAAACAAACACATTTTGCATGGAGGAAATTCAAAATGGCAAAAGCTAAGTTTGAACGCAAAAAGCCCCACGTAAACATCGGTACCATCGGCCACGTCGACCATGGTAAAACCACACTGACCGCAGCTATTACAAAAGTCCTGGCAATGAATAACACCTCTGTCGAGTTCTTGGGATATGATCAGATCGACAATGCCCCGGAAGAGAAGGCAAGAGGCATTACAATCAATACCCGGCACGTTGAATACGAGACCGAGAAGCGCCACTACGCGCACGTCGACTGCCCGGGCCACGCCGACTATGTCAAGAACATGATTACCGGTGCGGCTCAGATGGATGGTGCAATTCTTGTGGTCGCAGCCTCCGACGGTCCGCTGCAGCAGACCCGCGAGCACGTTCTGCTCGCCCGTCAGGTCGGTGTTCCTGCCATCGTCGTTTTCCTGAACAAGGTCGACCTTGTCGACGACGAAGAGCTGCTTGAGCTGGTCGAGATGGAGACCAGAGACCTGCTCTCCTCCTATAACTTCCCGGGTGACGAGATTCCGGTTATCCGCGGCTCGGCTCGTGATGCTCTTGAGATCACCTCGAGGGATCCCAATGCCCCCGAGTACAAGTGCATTTGGGAGCTGATGGATGCGGTTGACAATTATATACCCGCCCCCGAGAGAAAGAGCGATCTGCCCTTCATGATGCCTGTTGAAGACGTGTTCTCGATCTCCGGACGCGGCACCGTCGCAACCGGCCGTGTCGAACGCGGCACCGTCAAGTTGGGCGACACTGTAGAAATCGTCGGCCTTTCCACCGAGAAGAAGACCACGGTTGTTACCGGTGTCGAAATGTTCCATAAGATGCTTGATGTAGCCGAAGCCGGCGACAACATCGGCGTTCTGCTCCGCGGCATTGACAAGAACGGAATCAAGCGCGGCCAGGTCATCTGTAAGCCCGGCACGATTCAGCCGCACACCAAGTTCACCGGCCGTGTCTACGTTCTGACCGAAAAAGAAGGCGGCCGCAAGAAGCCCTTCTTCTCGGGTTACAGACCGCAGTTCTACTTCGGCACGACCGACGTTACCGGTGTTATCAATCTTCCCGAGGACGTTGAGATGTGCCGTCCCGGCGACCATGTCGACATGGATGTCGAGCTGATCACCCCGGTTGCCATTGAGCAAGGTCTCCGCTTCGCTATCCGTGAAGGCGGCAGGACCGTCGGCTCGGGCGTTGTCACCAAGATTAACAAGTAATTTGAGATTACATCGGGCGCGCATGGCGCGCCCGATGACAGGGAATGAGATATCCGGGGTTCTACCCGCGCATGCTGCAAAACCGAATATTATATAAAATTATCTTTGGGGATTGGTGAAATTCCATACCGGCGGTATAGTCCGCGAACCCGCAGGGGCCGATGAGGTGAAAGTCCTCAACCGACAGCTACAGTCTGGATGGGAGAAGATAAACATATCCCCGTGCGCATTTTGCGTACGGGGTTTATCTTCCTCCGGAAAGGAGGGAAAAATGAATTATACTGAAAGACAATACAGTCTCAGGAAGCTGGTTCTTCTTGCGATGTTTTCGGCACTCGCCTACGCTACTATGTTTGTCCTCCGCATAAAGGTCTCCTTTCTGACCTTTGAACCGAAGGACTCGGTGATTACAATCGCCGCCATGAGTATGGGGCCGGTAAGCGGCCTTGTCATATCTCTTGTGGTAACCTTCCTTGAGATGGTGACGGTGAGTGACACCGGTTTTTACGGCTGGATAATGAATTTCTCGGCCGCAGCCGTATTTTCGACTGTTGCAAGCCTGTTTTACCGGCGTATCAGGACCATATGGGGGGCGGTTGTCGGGCTGGCCTCGGCGGTGGTGAGCATGACGGTTTTGATGCTGCTTTTGAACCTTGTCGTCACACCTCTTTATGCCGGCGTTAAGGTCGATACAGTGATAGAGATGATCCCCCCGCTGCTGTTGCCCTTCAACCTCATCAAAGCGACACTGAACAGCGCGCTGGTCATGGTGCTCTACAAGCCGATATCCACAGCGCTCAAGTGCACGCACATGCTGCCGGGCACGGAGGGCGCAGCCTGCAGCACCTACAAGCTTGACCGTAAAAGCATTGCCGTAATTCTTGCCGGTATTTTGCTTATCGCACTCTGTGTTGTAGTTCTGATATACATAATGGACGGCAGCTTTTTGTTCTTCAAGAAGTAAGTGATACCGGATAAACTGCATGGAAGGGAACACCGATAAGTGGTAGAGGCAATAAAAAACTTTTTCCTTGAGACGGCGGGCAAGGGCTGGAGCGTGCTGCTCTGCTCGATGCTGCCGATAATTGAGCTGCGGGGCGCAATACCCCTCGGTGCAGCGCTGGGGCTGCCCCTCTGGCAGAACTACCTGCTTGCCGTCATCGGAAACATGCTTCCGGTACCTTTTATCCTGCTTTTTATCCGGAAAATCATATACTGGATGGAGCGCTCGAAAATAAAGTTTTTTAACCGCTTTGCCGGCTGGCTTGACCGTAAAGCGGTAAAAAACAGAGGGAAGATTGAAAAATACTCATTCTGGGGGCTTTGCTTCTTTGTAGCCATACCCCTGCCGCTCACCGGGGCATGGACCGGCTCGCTTGTCGCCGCGATTTTTGGCATGAGGCTTAGGACCGCGATTGTATCGGTGCTGCTCGGGGTCCTGATTGCGGGCGTCATCATGTCGCTCGGGTCATACGGGGTGGTGGCGGCCTTTAAATTTTTTGCCGGGTAAAAAGTTCTTGCATTTTGCCCCATTGAGTGGTATACTGAACAAAGAAGGCGAATAATTAAATATAAACGATTCTTATCGAGAGTGACGGAGGGACAGGCCTTATGATGTCACAGCAACCTGCCGTGCGGCAAGGTGCTAAATCCTGACAGATGAGAGAGCAGGCTCCGTCTGTCTGTGCGGAGCCTTTAATTTTAGACTGTGTTTCATACTCGGCAATGATGCATCTGAAGGCATAAAACAAAATAATTAAGGAAAAAGGAATGAAAAAGACACTCTTTACATCAGAATCGGTGACCGAAGGTCATCCTGATAAAATCTGCGATTTAATCTCCGATGCCGTGCTCGACGAGATACTCCGGCAGGACAGCATGGCGCGGGTGGCCTGCGAAGCTTTCTGCACCACCGGCATGGTCATGCTCATGGGGGAGATTACCACAAGCGCGAATGTCGATTATCAGGCTGTCGCGCGCGAGACCATACGCTCAATAGGATACGACAACCCCGAATACGGCTTTGACTACAATAACTGCGCGGTCATTACCTCGATACACGGTCAGTCGCCTGATATTGCGATGGGGGTTAACCGCTCATATGAGGCCAGAGCCGGCTATGATACCGACGGTTTTGACATCGGCGCCGGAGACCAGGGCATGATGTTCGGTTTTGCCTGCACCGAGACCCCCGAGCTTATGCCGCTGCCGATATCGCTTGCCCACAGGCTCGCCCGGCGGATGGCAGAAGTGAGGAAAAATAAAACCCTGCCCTACCTGCGCCCGGACGGCAAAACGCAGGTCACAGTCGAGTATTCGGACGGCCGGCCTATGCGCGTCGATACCGTGGTCATATCTACCCAGCATAGCCCCGACGTGGCCGAAAAACAGCTGCACAACGATATCACAGAACAAGTAATACTGGCTACAATTCCACAAAAGATGTTTGACCGTGATACGAAAATATATATCAACCCGACCGGCAGGTTTGTGATCGGCGGGCCGGTAGGAGACACCGGGCTTTCCGGGCGCAAGATAATCGTAGACACCTACGGTGGCTATTCGCGCCACGGCGGCGGCTCCTTCTCGGGCAAGGACCCCACAAAGGTTGACCGCTCGGGCGCATATGCCGCGCGCTATGCCGCCAAAAACATTGTCGCGGCCGGGCTTGCCGAGAGGTGCGAGGTCCAGATTGCCTATGCCATAGGAGTGGCTAGGCCGGTGTCGGTGATGATAGACACCTTCGGCACCGGAGTGGTGCCCGAGGATGCAATATCCGAAAAGCTGAAGAGCTGCCTTGACCTGCGCCCGGCGGCCATCATCTCGCGCTTTGACCTGCGCCGCCCGGTATACCGACAGTTGGCAGCCTACGGGCACATGGGCAGGGAAGACCTTGACCTGCCCTGGGAGCGGCGCGACCTTGCGGAGAAACTTAAGGAACTGTTATAATCAGGGTAGGAACCGAAAAGAAAACAGCCGGCAAATGAACCCTCGACAATAGCCCAAGTCTGCCGGCGGCGCATATCATTATACGGGGAGGTATGCGCCATGGATACCGAGCTTTTGATTGAGATTCTAATATCGGTTTTTGCGGTTTTCGGGGTGTGCAGCCTGATAAAGCTTTTAGCCGAAACCTTTTTGGCTGGCGACAAATATGCTGTTGCAATCATCTGCGACCCGGGGACCGACCCCGACGAGATAGGCTGCCTTGTCAACCGCGCCCGCACGTCCTGGCACAAAAGAGGTGAGACAATTGTGCTTCTGCGCGGCGAGGTGTCGCTGCCACCCGAGTTTGAAGGAGCGCTGCGCGAGGGCGGCGTAAAAATATTCCGCATTACGGATTATCAGGCCAAAACATACGAGGAGCAGGACAAAAACATAGAATAACAGGAGAACGACGGATGCCAAAGAACGGCAGGCACCTAAGCATATTCGACCAGACGCCCGACGAGGCCGGGCTCGTCAGGCTTGCCGGCACTGTGGAATCGGTCGTTTATTCTAACGGGGAAACCGGATATGCCGTCTTCGACCTTGAATGCGAGGGCGACGAACTTGTGACCGCGACCGGGACAATCCCCTTCATCTCGGAGGGGGATTCGGTTGTACTGACCGGTAGGTGGGTGCACAGCCCCAAATACGGAAGGCAGTTTCGGGTCGAGCAGTATGAGCGCAAACTGCCGGCCGACACCGAATCAATCCTGCGCTACCTGTCCTCGCGTACCATCAAGGGCATCGGCCCGAGGCTCGCCCGCCGGATTGTCGACACCTTCGGTGAGGATACCTTCGAGATAATGGAAAACCACCCCGAATGGCTGGCCGCGCAGGTGAAGGGCATCTCGCTTAAGGTGGCACTTGCCGCCAGCGAGGAGCTGAAGGAAAAATCGGGAATGCGCGAGGCCATGCTCTTTTTCCGCGAGTGGTTCGGCGCGGCGCTGACCGTGAAAATATACAAGCGCTGGGGGAATGGGGCGGTTGAAATCGCCCGTAAGAACCCCTATCTTCTCTGCGAGGAAATCGAGGGTATCGGCTTTGAGCGCGCAGACCGGCTGGCCGAAAAACTCGGTATCCCGCACGACTCGCCCAACCGTATAAGGAGCGGGTTGCGCTATATTTTACTCGTCAACTCAATGCAGAACGGACATGTCTGCCTGCCCGACAACAAGCTGATTTACGCGGCGGCCGAGTTGCTCGGCTGCGAGGCCGAAAAATGCCGCGCGGCGCTTGAAGAGCTTGTCCGGGAAAGGCGGCTGATTTCGGATATACGCTGCGGCGAGCGGTTCATATATCTTCCGGCGGCCTATGATTGTGAGGAGTACATAGCAAAGAAGCTGGCCCTGCTGGACAGGCTCTGCCCCGCGGTGGATGTTGCCGACATTTCCTTGTTTATACAAAAGGAGGAGAAGCAAAACGGCATAGTCTATGCCGAAATGCAGAAAAAGGCTATTACCGACGCGCTGAGAAACGGCGTGTTTGTGCAGACCGGCGGCCCCGGAACCGGAAAGACCACGATTGTCAGGGCGCTGATAGATATTTTCGAGAGCATGGACATGAAGGTCGCGCTCGCCGCCCCGACCGGGCGCGCGGCAAAGCGGATGTCCGAGGCAACCGGCAGGGAAGCCAAGACCGTACACCGGATGCTCGAGGCCGAGTATGTCGGCGAGGGGCGCGAGATCTCCGAGTTCCGCCGGGGAGAGGACGACCTGCTCGACGAGAATGTGATTATCATCGACGAGGCTTCGATGCTCGACAACTGGCTGACCGCGGCTCTCCTCAGGGCAGTAAAGCCCGGGGCACGGATTCTTTTTATCGGCGACGCCGACCAGCTGCCGCCAGTCGGTGCGGGGAACGTGCTGCGGGATATTATCAGCTCTGGAAAATTCGCTACCGTCAGACTCAACGAGATATTCAGGCAGGCCGAGATGAGCCTTATCGTTACCAACGCGCACGCCGTGAATTCGGGGAAGATGCCCGACCTGAGTGTGAAGGACAATGATTTCTTTTTCCTGCCGCGTGCCAGCGACGCTTCAATTGCCGAGACGATAGTCGACCTTTACAAAAACCGGCTGCCCCGCAGCTACGGCGAGGAGGTGCTCAACGATATTCAAGTGATAGCGCCTTCAAGGCGGGGCGAGGCCGGGACCGAGAACTTAAACCTTCTTCTTCAGAGCGCACTTAATCCCCCCTCACCCGAGAAGGACGAGTATGTTTACCGCGACATAACCTACCGGACCGGCGACCGGGTCATGCAGGTGCGCAACAACTACGAGCTCGAATGGGAGCGCAACGGCATACGCGGGACCGGGGTATTTAACGGCGACATCGGAGTTATCAGAAAAATCAGCAAATCGGGCTCCTGCATGGAGGTAGAATTCGACGACCGGATTGTCGTATATAACTTTTCGCTGCTCGACGACCTTGAGTACGCCAACGCAATTACCGTTCACAAAAGCCAGGGCAGCGAATACCCTATCGTGATAATGCCGGCCTGCAGCGCCCCGCCGATGCTGCTGACCCGAAATTTGCTCTACACCGCGATAACCCGAGCGCAGCGCATGGTCATAATCGTCGGCAGGGAGGACATTATTGCAACCATGGTGGGCAACAACAGAACGACCATGAGATATACCGGGCTTGTCGAGAGAATAAAGGAGATGATGGATTAATCCCGGCTAGAAGGAGGGCGGCATGGGCATTTTGAAAAAGCTTATTTTTCCGCCGCGCTGCGCAGCCTGCCGCTGCCTTGTGCCCTTTGACGGAGCGGGGGGCGAGCAGGCGCTTTGCCGTGACTGTCGGGGCGAATGGGAGCTTGAGAAGCTGGTGCGCTGCCCCGACTGCCGGCGCGCGATGATTGACTGCCGCTGCATGCCCGACATGATCCGGAACGCCGGCTGTGCCGGGCTTGTCCGGCTGGTCTCCTACGACTCCGACCGCCCCGAGAGCACGGTGAACAGGGCAACCAACAACCTAAAGCGGATAAAGGATGCCGACGCATTTGACTTCTTCGCCTCGCAGCTTTTGCTGCCGATACAAAACAGACTCGATGAATTCGAGCTCGACATGGCTGACATGACGGTAACCTTCTGTCCCAGGCGGCGGAGCGCTGTGCGGGAGCATGGGTTTGACCAGGCCGAGCAGCTTGCCAAAAGCCTTGCGGCGCTGGGCGGCGCTGAGTTTGAAACATTGCTTTTACGCCGGCGCTTTATTTTTGAGCGCGAACAAAAACATCTGACGGCAGCCGAGCGGCTGCAGAATGCCGGTCAGGCGGTACGCTTGACCAAAGCCGGGCGGCAGGCGGCCGGGAAACGGGTGATACTCATCGACGACGTGGTGACCACCGGCGCCACATTCTCGGCCTGTGCGGACCTGTTGCGCCTCGCCGGGGTGCAGCTCGTTATCGGCGCCTGCATTGCGGTGGCCGTGAGAAAACCCCGCGGGGTAGATTAATAGGGTTGCTACGGGGGCTCCGCCCTCGAACCCCCGCTCAAGGAACTTTTTGAAAAGGGTCTTGAGAATCCCCAAAAACTTCAAACCAAATCGCTGACAAAGCAGGCGCGGGTCCCACATCCCGCGCCTTGCTTCCATAAGTACACAGGCTGACCGGGAAAGGGGATGTGCGGGCAGCCGCAGGTCGCAAAAAGTTGTGTACAGATGCACCATAACTCCCAAAAACCAGATTGCTTTTTGCACCATTTTATAGTATAATTGAAACTGCGGTACTCTGCCGTCACAAGCGGCAAAACGCAAAACTTCGGAAAGGCAAGCGTCGAGATGATAAAAAAAATCCGGGAACTTGCACGCAAATTTGACAGCAAGGATATCGGCATCGATCTCGGAACGGCGAATGTGCTTGTCTATGTCGAGGATAAGGGGATTGTGCTCAGCGAGCCTTCGGTGGTCGCAATCGACATCGAGGCCGATAAGATAATAAAGGTCGGGCGCGCGGCGCAAGCTATGATGGGCCGCACCCCCGAACACATAAAAACCTTACGGCCGCTGAAAAACGGTGTCGTCGCGCAGTACGAAGTGACGCTCAGAATGCTCCAGTACTTCATCCGACGGGCCTGCGGCGATATGTTTTTCAGGCCGCGGGTGATGATATGTACCCCGGGCGGGGTATCAGACGTCGAGAAAAGGGCGGTCATGGACGCGGCGCTCGAGGCAGGAGCAAGGATGGTCAGGCTGATTGACGAGCCGGTGGCGGCGGCAATCGGCGCCGGGCTGAATGTCAACGCCCCCGAAGGGCACCTGATTCTGGACATAGGCGGCGGGGTGACAGATATTGCGGTGGTGTCGCTCGGCGGTATTGTGGTGTCCGAATCAATCCGGGTTGCCGGATACCAGTTTGACGAGGCAATTGTCTCGTATATCCAGAAAAAATACGCGGTACATATCGGCGAGCGTACTGCAGAGCAGATAAAAATCCGAATCGGCGCGGTCTACGAACATAAAAATTCTAAGACCATGAAGGTGCGCGGCCGCTGTATGAAGGAAGGTCTGCCGAAGGAGATAACGATTAGCTCCAAGGAAATGCTTGAGGCGATGATGGAGCCGATATCGGCGATACTTGAGGCGCTCTGCAGGGTGGTTGAGCGCACGCCCCCCCAGCTTGTGCCCGACATCATAAACAACGGGATCACAATGACCGGCGGCGGCAGCCTGCTTGCGGGGCTTGACCTCTTGATAACCGACGTCACCGGAATTAAAGCCCACCTTGCCAAGGACACCATGCTCTGTGTGGTGACCGGGACCGGCAAATCGCTCTCAAAGCTGGCCTTCTGGCAGGAACGGGAGAATGCCGAGGACGCCCTTCCGATTTCATAGACAAAAAAGCCGAAAGGCTGTTTGCAGCAAGGAGATGATTTTGTGAGTAAGTATTTGACAGACGGCTATAAACCCGAAGCGCTGTTCCGCTTTTTTGAGGAAATCTCCGCAATCCCGCGCGGCTCGAAAAACGAGGCGAAAATCGCCGATTATCTTGAAAAATTCGCCGGCGAGCGCGGGCTTTTTTGCTACCGTGACAAGCTTCACAATGTGCTGATCAAAGCCCCGGCGACAGCCGGATACGAAAAGGAGCCAGCAGTGCTGCTTCAGGGGCATACCGACATGGTTTGCGAGAAAAACTCGGGCACCCGCCATGATTTTCTTTATGACCCGCTCGAGCTCTACATTGAGGGCGACTGGCTGCGGGCGCGGGGAACCACACTCGGAGCCGACAACGGAGTGGCGGTTGCGCTCATGCTGGCGCTGCTTGACGGAGGAGAAGAACACCCGGCGATCGAGTGCCTCTTTACGGTGCAGGAGGAAATAGGGCTGATTGGCGCCGGCGGATTTGACTATTCGCTGATATCGGCAAGGCGCATGATTAATCTGGACAGCGAGGGGGAGGGGCAGGCGGTGGTCGGCTGTGCGGGCGGCTGCCGCACCGATATCAGGCTGCCGTATGAGCCGGTGCCGGCCACCGGTGAGGCGGTGGTGCTGAAACTCGGCGGGCTTGCCGGCGGACATTCGGGAATGGACATAGGCCGCGGCCGCACAAATGCAATCAAGCTCATGGGCCGGCTGCTTCTCGCCCTGCGGCGCGAGGTAGACTACAATATAATCAGTATTGACGGAGGGCTTGCCGAAAACGCTATCCCCCGCGAGTGCGAAGCGGTACTGGCTGCGGCAGATGCCTCTGCGGTCGAGGATGTAGCTACCCGGTTTGCCTCCGAGATTCCGGCTGAGCTGAGCCGAGAGGACTCGGGGTTTTCGCTTGCCTGCAGCCGTCGGGAGCTGCCGGAGTTCATGATGAGTGCTGCCGATACAAAAAAGGTGGCCGCCATGCTGGCCTCCTTCTCAAACGGTGTCATTGAGATGAGCCGCAATATTCCGGGGCTGGTCGAGTATTCCCGCAACCTCGGGATTGTCCGAACTCATGCCGATAAGGTATGCTTCGCCATATCCATGCGCTCGTCGCTTGAGGCAAGGATTGACGTCTCCTGCGACTACCTGAGCGCCTTTGCCGGACTTTGCGGCGCTGAGGCTGAACATCATTCAAGGTATCCGGGCTGGAAATTTGATGCGGTCTCGCCGCTGCGCGACAAGTATATCGAGGTTTGCCGGCGGGTGCTTGGCCGCGAGCCCCAAATTTTGACCATACACGCGGGGCTTGAATGCGGAATTATTAAGGCCGCCGTACCCGATATGGACATCATATCCATCGGCCCGACAATCAAAAACATCCATACTCCAGACGAGGCGCTCAACCTTCCGAGTTATGAACGTTTCTGGCAGATAGTAACCGGAATTCTGGAGAAATAAAAGAGGGCTGCCGTAAATCGACATTGATTTGCGGCAGCCACGTCTTTAATGCACATCATCCAAATTTGCACAATAAGGCACAGAATTAGAAGTAGTATTAGTGAGTAGGTATAAGGTTTTTTGAGGATACTTAAGGAACTTTTTTAAAAAAAGTTCCTTAAGCGGGGGTACGGTGGCGGACTTCCCACAGAAAAAGTCAGGTGATATCGGCAATAAATTTTTTGAAAATTGATATCAGTTTGGAGGCTTCTGCTTCGCTTGACGCCTCGGCGCAGACCCGGAGCAGCGGCTCGGTGCCCGAAAATCGGCAGAGGACGAAAGAATCGTCTTCAAACACAACCTTAAAGCCGTCGGCATACGACACCTGTTTCACCCGACGGTCTCCGAAATCCGGCAGGGAGCGGCTTGTCATAATCAGGTCGGTTATCCGCCCGCGGTCGTCGGGCTGAAAACTGCTGTTGTCCTCAACCATCACATGGCTGCCGTACCGGGAGGTCAGCTCGTCCATGAGCGCAGAGGGAGATCTGCCGGTTTTGCATATCATTTCTACAAAAAGTGAGGCGGCATATATCGAGTCTTTTCCATGTATGTGACCCCGCACTGTCAGCCCGCCCGAGGATTCGCCGCCGAGCATGGCGTCGTATTTATCAATTGCGGCTGAAACGTACTTGAACCCGACAGGCACCTCGTAGCACACCTCGCCGAAGGAAGCCGCGATTTTGTCAAGCATGTGGGTGGT
Source organism: Eubacteriales bacterium (assembly GCA_050946195.1). Lineage (GTDB taxonomy): Bacteria > Bacillota > Clostridia > Oscillospirales > CAG-272 > UMGS1002. The sequence goes on along the minus strand of JBMNUI010000006.1, from coordinate 25,689 downwards.
CGCCACGTTTCGCACCACCGGCCCGCGCCAGCCCTTGTGCTCGTGCAGGTAATAATAAAGCAGGCAGAGAGTTTCGTTTGCCGTGATGTATCTTCCGTTTGAGTCGATAATGCCGAGTCTGTCGGCGTCGCCGTCAAAGGCAATGCCGAGGTCATATTTGCCCGCCACGACGCTGTCGCGGAAATCTTTGAGAGTATTTCCGCTCGGGGCAGGGTCGCGTCCGCCGAAATAGGCGTCCTTCTCGCCCCCGACAAGGTCTACGGTGCAGCGGGTGGTGTATAAAATGGCCATCAGCGGGTAGGTGCCCGAGCCGTGCATCGGATTGAAGAGCACCCGCAGGTCGCGTTCGCGTATCGCTTCGATGTCGAGTTTTGAGAGAATGCTGTCGATAAAGCGGTTGAAGGGGTGCTTCAAATATTCGACGAGGCCCTTTTCGACACATTCGTTAAAGGGAATCCGGGGTACGCGTCCGGCACGGATTTCGGCAATTATCTCTTCAAGCTGCCGGGTTGTCTCAACCGGTGCGTCGCGCCCCTCGCGGACTATGAGCTTGATTCCGTTGTAATACGGCGGGTTATGACTTGCGGTTACCTCTATTCCGTAATCAAGCTCCATGTCCTTTACAAGGAACATGACAAGCGGGGTCGGGGCGCTGCGCTTCATGAAAAGCACATGAAATCCGTGCGCGCAGAAAACCTCGGCAATCCAGCGTGCGGCGCTGTTCGAAAGAAAGCGGCGGTCGTAGCCGATGACCACCGGTTTGCCTGTTCGCTTTTCACGTGCGGCAAGCTCGCAGACTCCGGCCGCGACGCGGACAACATTCTCCCGGGTAAAGGTCTCACCGATGATTGCCCGCCAGCCCCCGGTGCCAAAGGTTATCAGGTCGAGGTCGGCTTGCTCATGTTGTGCCATAATATGCCTCCTTGTCACAAATCAGCGTGACGTCATTGTGAAGGTTCAAGAAGGTTACCGGCCATCTCGTGGTAATTTTTCCCTCAAGGAGCTTTTTTATCGCCTCGTGCTTGACGCTGCCGCTTGCCAGCGCAACAATCCGACGGGCCGAGAGTATTGATCTCATCCCCATTGTAATTGCGAGCTTCGGCACCTGGGCCTCCGACTTAAAGAATCTTGCGTTGGCTTTTATTGTGCTTGGGGTGAGCTCGGTCAGATGAGTCTGAGGTATGAGGGCGTCGCCGGGTTCGTTGAAGCCTATGTGTCCGTTCGCTCCGACGCCGAGGACCTGCAGGTCGATGCCCCCGCAGGCGGCAATCATTTTTTCGTATTCGGCGCACTCAAGTTCGGGGTCGGATGCCATGCCGCTGGGAATATGCGTGGCGCTTTTGTCTATGTTTACATGCTCAAAAAGGCGCTTGTCCATGTAATAGCGGTAGCTTTGGGGGTTGTCGGGTGATATCGGATAATATTCGTCAAGATTGAAGGTTGTGACACCCGAAAAATCGCATTTGCCGGCCTTAAAAAGCTCGACAAGGCAGTCGTACATGGCCTCGGGGGTGGACCCGGTAGCCAGCCCAAGGCAAACTTTTTTACCGGAAATGACCTCGGCTACTATTTTTGCAGCAGTTTTTGAGAGCTCCTGATTGTCACAGACAACAATCTTCATTTTGTCCCCCGTAATTTTGTAATACTTGATTTTTTTGTCGCTTACATATATAATTAAAGCATGTTCGAAATCAAATGTATATGTAAAATCAGACACAATATCTTTAAATAAAGACAACACGGCCGCAAAACGCGCGGCAGGAAGGGGCTGAAAATGAAAAAATGGATTCCCTGTAATCTGACAAAATCCATTGAGATTAAGGCGCTTTATACAGCCTTTGCGATAACCTTCGACAACCAATTTTCGTTTGCCGGCGAGACTCACAATTTTTACGAGGTTATTTGCGTACTTGACGGCAAAATCGGAATCGCGTCGGACATGAATGTCTACAGCGTATCCGGCGGCAGACTGGTAATTCACAAGCCGATGGAGTTTCACCGTATCTGGTCGGAGGAGCAGACCACTCCCTCAATTATCATAATTTCATTTGACGCGCATACCTCAATTGAAATTGCGGGGACGGTTTTTGAGCTGTCCGACGACGAGGTAAGGGAGTTTTTCGAGATTTATCGCGGTATCAGCGGGAGTTGTGAAATCATAATGCGGCGGGTGACAAGCATCCTGCCCGGCTGTCTGTCCCGGCTTCAGGTTGCGGTGAACCGTCTTGAAAACCTGCTTCTCGGTGTAATAGCAGGCAGCCCGAACCGGCCGTCTACCGAGAGCAGCAGTACGGCCTGTGCCAAGAAGTACCGTGAAATCATGAAGTTTCTAAGCGATAACGTTCACGCGCGGCTTACGATCGAGGATGTGGCGCGCGCCTGCGGAATGAGTACCTCGGGAGTAAAGCAAATCTTCCACAGGTACACGGGGCAGGGGATTATGCGCTATTTCCGCGACCTCAAGCTGAAAAGTGCAATAACCTTGCTCAATTCTGGCTGCAGCGTCAAAGAGACCGCGCTGCGCCTCGGCTTTGCCGACCAGAATTACTTCAGCACCTATTTTAAGAGGATGACCGGCAAAAGCCCGCGGGCATATATTGCGGGGAGATGACAGACATTTGTGGTGCACCGCCCAGCGTCCCGCTCAAGCGCTGACAAAGGACGTGGTGGCGCGCCGGGTCGTGCTTGCCATGATATCAATTAACACCATAATTGTAAAGGTATCGTTTGCTATAGTGGCTTCGGTTGTGGTGTCTGCTTTGGTGGAATCGGTGATTTCAGCGGTCGTCGTTGTGCCCGGGTTGTCCCCGGAGGTACTGTCTGCCGGTGTAGCCGGCGTACTCTGACATCCGGCTACGGTAAGACAGATAACAAGACAGAGTAAAAGCAGAGAACTGTTATGCAAAGTTTTCAAAATATCTCTCCTCTCATATTTTTTGCCCGGGGGCGTTTTTTCTCCTCAGTCATTGGTTCTTACCGGATTTCCTCCGGTGAGCACGATTATCTTAACCGCGTCGAGCGAGAATTGATTGGCCTCCACGGTCAGTGCCTTGTCAAGCGTACCCCGCCCTAAGACTCTTATGTGCTTTGTGTTGGGGGGAACCAGCCCTTTTCTGATTAGCGCGGCGGTGTTGACAATATCGCCGGAGTTGAAGTGTTCGCCTATTGTGTCAAGCCACACGTCGACACAGTTGTGCCTTTTAATATAGCCCTCATCGCTGTCAAGCGTCTCAAGCAGTACCCCGGCGGTCAGGTCGTCTATGAGCGAGTTGGCGTTCTCAACAGAAATCCTCTCGGCCCTGACAATTTCGGCGCGCAGCTTCTCGCGGCGCTTTGCGGTTTCCTCGTCCTCAACAATCAGCTTTTTGGTCTCAACATTGTGGATGACGCTGTCTATAGCGCTTCTGCAGCCGCTTTTTGTGGCGTACGCAGGCGAGGTGGCGATAGTCTCGTAATTCGCGGCCTTAATGCGGAAGCGGTACTCACCTGCGTTGTCAAGATAAATCTCAAACTTCGGTGCATATACTTTTACCTTGTCTTCGGCAAGCTCGGTCAGGTCGTCGATGACGGCTGCCGACACGTTCCTGGCAAGGCTTGAGATTGCCTTTTTACAGGCGGCAAGTGATTGGTAAGCCGGGGAGAGGGCAAGTGTTTCATGGTTTGCAGCCTTGAGGCTGAACATAAAGCCTTCAGGGGTCTGTTTGATGTAGTAATATCCCAGGGGTCTCGGCTTGGAAGTATCGCGGGCAGAGATAACCGTTTTTGCTCCGGTTTCGGGGGCTGTTTGCTTTTCTGCCGGCGGCGCGTCAGCCTCGACAGGCTCGACCGGGGTCTTTTCTGCAGTACCGGAAGGCTCGGTCTGTGTGGCCATCGCAGCCGCAAGCACGCCCGGGGCTGCCGTAGCTGCCTCTTTACCGCTGTCGGCAGTGTCGGATTCGGGAGCTCTCGCCTCGGGTGAGCCTGTCAGAAGTGCTGCCGCACCGGGCACAGACGCCCCGAAGTCTGACACGCCGGCTACTCCCGCTTTGAGCGCGGCGCTTTTGCGCTCCCGTATGTTCTTAATTACAAGAACAGAAATAAGCGCAACACAGCCGGCCAAAATCAGGGAGATCCAAAGCCAGGGAAAATTGCGGTTTTCGGTGATTTCGGGTCTGATTATTACGCTGTTGCCTCTGATTATGACCTCGCCGATTGTCATTCCGATTGCCGGCAGGTTGGATGTGCTGCTGCAGCCCTCCACCGTGAAAATGTCTCCCCCGGATACCGCACAGCCGACCACCGCTCCCGCCGAACGGGCGGCAGAGTCTATTATAATATCGACGTTGCAGTTTTTAATTCCGCCGGAGTCATCCAGCGACAGGGCATATCCGGCAATTCCGCCTACATAAGAAATGCCTCTCGCATAACTGTTTTTTATGGTCAGGTTTTCAACCGACCCGTCGATAATACGCCCGAAAAGGCCGACAAACCCCGAATCGGATGAACAGTACATCCCGCTGATGCTGTGGCCGGCGCCATCAAATCTGCCCGAAAATTTATTGAAAGAATCTCCGATAGGCGTCCAGGGTGCAGGCTCACCGGCTCCTGACCATACGCCGACCTCACTGAAGCTGCCTTCATGTAGCACGATATCGTCGGCAAGAACAAAGGTGATGCCCTTCATGTCCATGCCCGAGTTGACTAAATCGGCAAGCAGAAAGAGGCCCTGTGCACTGCTTATAGAGCAGACAAGCCCGGGTTCAAACTCCGAGACCGACTGTATATCGGGAATACTATCTGCAGCATAGCTTAACGGGAGAGAGCAGGCAATCACCAAAATTATAAGTACAATTAATACCGGCGTGATTTTCAGAGTATTGCACATATTGACCCTACCTTTCTCTGCATTTATTTTATCATGCCGAGGGTGCAAAATCAAGGAAAATATGAAAGAGACATTTACTTTTTCAAATATATGGTTAATTATACATACACCGGCAGAAATATGCGGGAGGGATTTCATTGATTGTTGACAAATTTGCAGGATATGTGTATAATGGTTACAATGAATAAAAAAGAAACGCGGGGCGGGATGCTTATCTATTAGGCAGGCGTGCCGGGGCGCATTTGCGGAACGTTCCGCGTCCGGAGAAACCGGAGAAAGGTTCGTAAAGATAATGAAAAGAAAGGCTGAGAGATATTTTGAGCGGGAATTCGACGTTATAGTCGTCGGCGGGGGTATGGCAGGGCTTTGCGCCGCGATATCTGCGGCAAGGCAGGGCGCACATACCGCGCTCGTACATGCCCGGCCGGTGCTGGGCGGCAATGCCTCAAGCGAGATAAGGATACATATCTCGGGTGCCGACCAGAGTCTGCGGCAACCCCAGTATGCCGAGAGCGGCCTTGTCTATGAGCTGATGCTTGAGAACAAGGCGAGGAATGACTTTTTCAGCTACTCGATATGGGACGCGGTTCTCTTTGAGGCGGTAAAGAAGGAACCGAAGCTTGAGACCTTCCTCAACACCGTGATGTATGACTGCGAAACCGAGGACAACCGGATAGTCAGCATTTCCTGTGTTCAGGAAACCACCGAGATGCGCATGAAGCTCAGAGCCCCGCTCTTTGTCGACGCAACCGGCAACGGCACGCTCGGCTACTATGCCGGCGCCGACTTTCGGACCGGGAGCGAGTCGAAATACGAGTTCGGCGAGCCCCATGCGCCCGAAGAGCCCAACAACCACCGCATGGGGAATACCATCCTGCTGAAGGCTGTCGACATGGGGCGGCCGGTTAAATTCACTCCGCCGTCATTTGCCAAGCCGCTTACCGAGGAGCAGCTCAAATACCGGATGCACTGTACAAAGCACAGAATTGATTCGAGCATGGCCTCCGACCCCGAGGAATGGCTGAGGCTGTCGGGCACAAGCTGCCGGGGAGTCGATTACGGTTACTGGTGGCTTGAGCTGATGGGGGACGGGGATGATATAATCACCGAATACGAAAAGATACGCGACGACCTTTTGGCTTATGCCTACGGCCTGTGGGACCACATCAAGAACCACGGCGACCATGGCGCCGAGAACTATGCGCTCGTGTGGGTCGGTGCCCTGCCGGGGACGCGCGAGAGCCGGCGGCTCATGGGTGATTACATCTTGACCGAGTGCGATATCCTTGAGCACAGGATATTCGACGACGCCGTGACCTACGGCGGCTGGTGCGTTGACCTGCATGCTCCACGTGGGCTTCTGGATTTCGACCTCCTTCCGAGCGAATGCTATCATTTCTCAGGGGTCTATACAATACCTTACCGCTCATACTATTCGAGGAATATCAAAAACCTCTTTATAGCCGGGCGCAACATCAGCACCACGCGGCTGGCGCTTGCCAGCACAAGGATAATCGCTTGCTGCGCCACCGGCGGGCAGGCGGTGGGAATTGCCGCAGCCCTGTGTACCAAATATCGTTGCGAGCCGCGGGAGCTTGCTCCGCATATCGGCGAGGTACAGCAGCTCATGCTCAAGGCCGACGGCTTTATTCCGGGGTTCAAAAACACCGACCCTGCCGACAAGGCCAGAGCCGCAACTTTTACCGCAAGCTCATATGTAGCCGGCGGCGAGCCGCAAAAGGTCGTGGACGGCATCTCGCGGCGGCTTGACGACGACTCGCACGCCTGGATATCCGATGGGATATCCCCGGAAGGTGAGTATCTGATAATGAAGTTCCCGAAGCCCGAGACAATATCCGAGCTTCACCTGACATTCGACTCGAATTTCAATTACCCCATCCGCGTTACAATGGCATATAACCGGCAGATCCAGCAGAGAATCGGAGTACCGCCCGAGCTGGTCAGGGACTATACAGTCATATTCGAGCGGGACGGCAGGGAAGTAAAGAAAGTTGAGGTGAAGGGCAACTACCAGCGCAAGAACATACTTAAATTTGAGCCGGTCGAGTGCGACAGGGTCAAGATTCACATAACCGCGACAAACGGTGCCGATAAAATCACGGTTTTTGAGGTCAGGGCGTATTAGAGAGGCGACAGGCACTCAAAGAGCATACAAAGCCGTTCAGTGCGAGGAGCATTGAACGGCTTTGCTTTTTTTATTGCACGGGCGGGGTTTGTGCTGCAATAGTGCGATGCAATCCGTCTTGGCTGTCGCGGCTTTTTTGACCTTTCCGGTTTGATGCCCCCGGCAGGCTGTATTCATATACCCCCCTCGTAGACTGTTGCGGCCGGCCCCTCCATAGTTATGTGGTAATCGCTTTCGCAGACGACGACAAGCTCGCCGCCCGGCAGCTTTACGGTGACAGGCGTGTTAAAGTCGCACAGCCCGAGACGCGCAGAGGCCGCCACCGCGGCGCAGGCGCCGGTGCCGCAGGCCAGTGTCTCGCCGCTCCCGCGTTCCCAGACCCGCATTTCTATGTTTTTGCGGTCACTGACCCGTATAAATTCAACGTTTGTCCTCTCGGGGAAGAGCTCATGCCGCTCTAATGCCGGGCCGACACGCTCAATATCAATTTTATCAGGGTCGCCGGGCAGGATGACCACCGCATGCGGGTTGCCGACCGAGAGGCAGGTGACATTATAGGTCTGCCCGAGGACGGTAAGAAATTGGTTGATTACCGGCCCGGCCGATAGCACCGGAACGCCTGCCGGCGAAAAATCTGCCTCCCCCATGTCGACCCTCACCGAGTTGACGCGGCCGTCATTCCCGACAAAAAGCTCGAGCTGCCGGATGCCCGAGAGTGTCTCAACCGACAGCTTCTTTGCTTTTATAATGCCCCGGTCATAGACAAATTTCCCCACGCAGCGGATGCCGTTGCCGCACATTCCGGCCTCGCTGCCGTCGGCGTTGAAAATTCTCATTTTGACGTCGGCCGCCTCCGACCGGCAGACCAGTATAACCCCGTCGGCGCCTACCGAAAAGCGCCGGCGTGTCATCTGCACTGCAAGCCGGGAAGGTTCGGGCAGTTCGGATTTTTGGCAGTCAAAAACTATATAATCATTGCCTAAGCCCTGCATTTTGGTAAATCCGATTCTCATGTTCTGACTACTCCTTTCCCAAGCGAGATAGGTACAAACCCCGCCGGCGGCACCCGATGCGCCGGGGATTTGCATATAGTGATATTTTACCACAATAAAGCATTCGGTTCCATAGAGAAAAAGGTCGATTTTAAAGTGTCGCGGGGCGTCATGACACCATACAATATAGTGTGGCAGCATGGCCTGAGTGCCCGGGCAAGCGATTGCAAGAGGCTGAATCAATCGCCCGGCAGGAGTTCGGGCCGGTTTATAGTTAGCAAGACCGCCTGTTGCGGCATGGAGGTGAATATGTACGACAATATAAAACTGGCTTTGCTGGGAGGCGATCTCAGACAATTATCGATAGCCAGACGGCTGTCGGGTCTGGGATTTGAGACCGCGGTGTGGGGGCTCGGAACCTGCGAGACCGAAATTGGGGATGCGGTGCGCTGCGCCGAATGGACAGACGCTATAAAAGGGAGCCGGGCGGTTATCCTGCCGCTGCCGGCCTCGGCCGACGGGGTATATGTCAACTGCCCGCTCAATTCTGAGGCGGGTGGACTCAAAATGATGCAGCTGCTTGAGGAAATAGAGAAGGCCGGAGATGTGCTTCTTACAGGAGGGAAATTCACGCCTTCGCACCGGTCTGCGGCAGAGAAGCGCGGTGTTCGGATTATTGATTATTTTGATTCGGAAGAGCTTCAGGTAAAGAATGCGGTGCCCACCGCCGAGGGCGCTATTGCAATCGCCATGAACGAGTTGCCGATAACCATACAGGGCTCAAAATCGGCGGTTATAGGATACGGGAGGGTAGGAAAGGTACTGGCCAACAAACTTGCCGCCCTAGGGTCCCGTGTGACCGTCGCGGCCAGAAAGCCGGCAGACCTTGCCTGGGCATACAACAAGATGTTTGAAACTCTGCGCATTGAGCTGAGGAACGGTAAGAGCAGTCTAATAGCACTCGGCAAGGGGTATGACGTGATTTTCAATACCGTCCCGTACTGGCTGTTTGACAGCGGTGTGCTCTCGCAGCTCTGCAAAAATACCCTGATAATAGATATCGCCTCGGCACCCGGCGGGGTCGACTCTAAGGCCGCAAGCGAGTGCGGCATAAAAGTAATCTGGGCGCTGTCGCTGCCCGGCAAATGCTCGCCATTTACCGCGGGCGAAATAATTTGCGATTCAATAATTGACATTTTGGCGCAGGAAGGAGTAATACAGTGATAGGATATGCAATGTGCGGGTCGTTTTGTACCATGGAATCCTCACTGGAGCAGCTCGCCCTGCTCAAGGAGTGTGGATATGACATAATTCCGATAATGAGCGGCAACCTGTATAGCACCGATACTCGCTTCGGACCTGCCTCATACTTTCGCGAGCGGGTCGAGCAGATTTGCGGCAGGGAAATACTACATACTATTGTGGATGTAGAGCCGTTCGGACCGCAGATTTCCCTCGATGCGCTGGTTATCTGCCCCTGTACCGGCAACTCGCTCGCCAAAATAGCGCTTGGCATCAGCGATACCTCGGTGACAATGGCGGCGAAGGCGCACCTGAGGGGAAACCGGCCGCTGGTGATTGCGCTGGCCTCAAACGATGCGCTGTCGGCGAACCTGAAGAATATTGCGACACTGCTGGCGCGAAAACATGTGTTTTTTGTGCCGATGACACAGGACGACCCGGTAAAAAAGCCGAACTCACTCGTGGCCGATTACAGTCTGGTGCCACGGACGCTCGAGTGTGCGCTTGCCGGAAAGCAATATCAGAAGGTCTTCATATAAGATTCGGAAGATTCGGAAGAAAAATCGCGGCAGCATGAAATATGGCTGCCGCTTACTGTTTTTTATACCGTAATGTGCCGTAGGGGTGACCTGCAGTCGCCCGCGCACCCCTTCCCAAGTCAGCCGGTGGGCTACTGGCAGCATAGCGCGGGATGTGGGTTCCGCGCTCCGGGGTGTGGGGCGGAGCCCCACTTGTTTAAAGTTTTTTGAGGATTCTTAAGCAACTTTTTTTCAAAAAAGTTCCTTAAGCGGGGGGTACGGGGGCAGCACCCCCGTACGTTTCTTTACGATTTCGGCTTTTGGATGAATTTCCTCACCAGCACGCCGATAAAATACAGCAGAGCGAGGACTGAGATGACAGTCAAGGCCATCAGAACATTGCGGTTGATAATATTCTGCGCGATCATGATTGTCAGCAACACTGCCGGTACCCGTGCGACGCCCGAGAGCAGCAGAAAATAGGGGAGCTTGATTTTTGTCGTCCCGAAGCAGTAGGTCATCATATCCTTTGGCGTGCCGGGCACAAGGTAGAGCAGAAACGTGAGAATATACATATTCCGCCCCCGTATTTCCGAGAAAAAGCGCTCGTATTTTTTCTCGGAATAAAAGAGGCCAACAGCCGCACGCCCGAAGCGCCGGGCGAGCAGGAAAGAAAATGTTGAACCGATTTCAAAACCAAGGATAAACAACAGTGTTCCCGCAACCGGTCCGAAAGCGTATCCTCCGGCTATCTGCATCGGGCCGTCATGGATGACGGCAAGCATCACCTGAATCGCGCAAAGCAGCACATATACCAGCATGGCGAAATAGCCGTATGAATTTATCCATTCACGAAAGCGGGAGGGATCTTTTGCAATTTCGGCCAGCTTGTTCTGATATATTACGGCAAGCAGACCTATCAATATGATATAACCCGCGGTAATTGACACAATTATGATTATCCGCCGCCGCTTTGTCTTATTGCTTTTTTGGTTATCGTCGGGTAATGACGCCATAACTCTCCCCGCAAATCACCGGTATATCACGTACAGCACGTCATATCCCGATAAGTGATGCTGCCCTATTTGGTTAATTATTCGGATATGTGATTTCATAAATTCGCGGTGTAACGATTATTCCCTCACGCTTGAGTCTATACTCGTAGCACCAGTTGTCTCCCGAGGTGCGCCATGCACCCGGGCCGGGATAGCTCAGTTTCTCGTCTGCGCAGTGGACCGGGCCGCAGGTGTTTGTCCGCGGGACATAGAGGTTTATGTCAAGCCTGTGCCGGCCGGCCGGGAGTGTGCCGAAATTGGCCTTGTAGGGCGAGAAGGCGATTACAACCGGCTCGCCGCCATCAATAGAGGCGGTCAGAACCGCGCCCCGGTACTGCGGTATGGTAACCTCAAGCTCGCCGCCGCGGGTTTCGATCTCGAAATGATAGGTCAGAACTCCGCTGTAGAAGGGCAGAGTCTGGTTTGTGATGCTGTCGAAGGCAAGGGCGTCGGCAGGCTGCACGATCTTGGCAATCCGGCCCAGGACCTCGACTCCGAATTTTCCGAGGAGATAGCAGGGCTCGGTGGCCGTACGCTTGCCGAAGGGATATTCGATCTCAAGTATATTATTCCCCTGCCTGATAGGCGGTAGTCTTAAGGTCTTTATTGATTTGTCGATGTACCAGCCAGAGGGCGTGTTGTCAACCTGCTGCCCGTTAAACGAGATTCTGGCGACCTCGGGGGTCTCGAGCGCAAGGAGGGGGTTGGGATACTCAATATCGCTTGTGATATTGAACCTCAGCCTTATCCTGTGCTCCGGCGGGTCGGCAGGCAGATACCAGGGCTGGTCGGCGCTGCCGCTCCAGGGTGTCCAGCCGAGCCGGCGGCGGCAGGCGGTGTCCGCCCGCAGGATTTCTTCAGGCGAGGCTGAAAAGTCATCATCGTCGAGCGCATAATGCGCCATGTCAAGCAAAAGCGCGTTAGGTTCACCGAGAGTGTAGGGAACCGCCGGCGGGACCTCTATTGCCCGCACAGTCGGCTTTGCCTTTTGCGGCTCGGGCTTGACAGTTGTATGCGCGCTTGCCGGCGAGAGCCTGAGCAGCAGGCTGTCATGCAGGTACAGCCCTGCGCTGATAAGCGTGTTCCCGGCTACATGTGAGTGAGCCTGCGGGCGGATTTCGCCGGTCAGCGTGTCGTAAAGCTTTGCGGTCCAGAGCCCCCTTATTGTAATTTTCATATCCTGCCTGCGCGATATGTCGGGATTTGCGGGGTCCTTGCCGGGGCAGACGAAAAGCCACATGTCGTCCCCGTCACGCCGCAGTTGGTGGAGGAGGTTGTCGGTAATGCTCCCGTTTTTGTTGCGTATGTCTATCACCCGATAAGGCTCAAGAGCGGCAAGCAGCGCGGCGCGCGAGTAGGTTATGCGCTGCACTCTTGAGTCGTTGAAAAGCCCGATTGCCGTCCCGGCAGCTTCAGCAGAGGCATCTACATATTTCGGGGCATCACCCATGAATATGAGCCTGCCGCCCCCGGCCACGAATGCCGCGAGCCGCTCGACTGTGGTCGAGCGCAGGGTCTCGCAACCCGGGACTATTACCACGTCATACTTCATCTTGCCGACAGGGAGCGGGTTGCCGCCTTTTTCACAGAGCTCGGGGAGCAGCGATTCGGCGATAAAGTCAAAATCTACCGAGCCGAAAAGCAGCCATTCGGTGAGAGACTGAAAATTGCTTTCAAGCTGGTCGCGGACAAGCGCGGTCTGCTCGGTGGGTCCCCAGTGCAGCCAGTAGCTCTCAATGGGATGGATAACGCCGACTCTCACGCAGGGCTCCCCGCGTGTCAAGGCGGTATTGAGGCGTGCGAAATGGTTTTCGATGTATGAATAAAGCGGATACCACGGGGACTGGTAGCTTATTGACGCGGGATAATCGCGCTTGGCTTCGCCCTCCATGGAAACCCACGAGAGGTGCGGGACCCTGACGGTGACGCCGAGCGCCGCCTGCCAGTCGCCCTGCAGCTTGTGGCCGCGGAAATCGTAGTCCCAGCCGGTGACGCCGTAGAGCTCACTCATCACACCCTCACGGCCGTACTGCCGCGCCGCAGACTGCGCCTGCTTTGCAGTGGTATATTCATGCCGGTTTGCCAGCATGTCTATTCCGGGAATGTGGAAGGCGCGGTAGGCGCGCATGGCCTCGCTGATGGCCGAGGTCTGAGAGGAGAGCGTCGGCTCCTTCATCATGTGGCCGGTTAGCAGAATATTGCTTTTTCCGCACCACTCCCCTATGTTGTCGGCAAAGGCCTCTGTGAAGCGCTCGCAGACATGGTCGTGGTAGCGGTACCTTGTCCTTGATACCCGCCCGCCGGGGAGCTCCCAGATAAGTTCGGGGATATTCGCCACAAGGTCCTCGCCGTATGCCGCCGCGAAGGTCTCGGGCAGGTCGTCTGTCCAAGGGAGCGCGACATCCTGAAGTGAGTCGGCAAAGGGCAGTGTTTGCTTGTGGGTGAACTGGGGCTCGTCGGTAAAGATGGCCGGGACGGTCGAGCCGAACTCGCTGCCTATTTTCTTCTTGTACGTCTCGTGTGTCAGCTCTATGAAGCGGTCGATGGCGGCTTTTTTCAGGGTGTCGGCATAGGTGTAGCCGTTATACCGCGGCGTGCACTGCGGGGTCTCGATGTAGGCATACCAAACCCTGCCTTCGGGTGTTTCGCCTTCCTTGAGTACGCGGTACTTGAGGCAGCCGTTCTCGTCGAGCACTATGTCAAATACGGCGACAAGTCGCCCATGGCCGCTGCGGACTGCAACCGCCTGCTCGTTGAAATGCGTCCCGCGGCTGCCTTCGACCTCATACGGGGTAGGGGTAAGGAGCAGATATCTGATGCGGTACTCAGGGTCCTTGGTGACAAACCCGCCGGCATACCCAGAGGGCCATCTGTCCTCATCATATAGCCAGGCCAGCATTTCTTCCTTTTTGGCCTTATCGACGCAGGCGGCGACAAGGTCCATGAATTCCTCGCTGAGATACGGGGTGGCCATGCCCTGGCGGACATGCATGTGAAAGCCCCCGAAGCCCATTTTCTTGAGCACTTCGATTTGCCAGAGCAGCTCGTCCTTGTCAAGTTTGCAGTTCCATGACCAGAAAGGAGTACCGCGATACTCGGAGGTCGGGTTTCTGAAGAGATTCTCGTCAAGCTCTTTTGCAGTATTCTTTTTGTAAAGCATGATTATGCCCCTCACAAATATGTTATTTTCTGAAAATCAGCACTTCGTTTTCATATTTTATGACATCATCAAGCCACCTCTCGGCAGGCTCGACCTTTGCGCGGCGGCAAAACTCGGCCCATATTTCGCCGAAGGGCAGGGTTTTCAGCTCTTCCTGAAGCACCATCTGCTCGGTGAATCTGCCCGAGTTCTGCAGCCCTGCCAGTCTTTCATGCGGGGTGAGCAGGGCATAGAGCAGCGCCTTCTGGAAGTTCCGCATACCGAGAATCCAGGCGGCGACGCGGTTTATGCTGGCGTCAAAAAAGTCGAGGCCGCAAAGCACGCGGTCAAGCGCGCCGCACCTGACAATTTCATTTGCAATATCCCGCACCTCGTCGTCAAACCTGACAACATGGTCGCTGTCCCAGCGTACCGAGCGGGTGATATGCAGCGCGATTTTGTCCGAGAACAGGAGCATTGAGGATATCTTGTCGGCGACCTGCTCGGTGGGGTGGTAGTGCCCGTTGTCCATGAGCGGCACAAGCCCGCGGGTCAGCACATAACCTAAATAAAATTCTGCCGAGCCGACGGTATATGACTCAAGGCCGATGCCGAAAACCTTCGGCTCAAGCGAGACATAGACGAGATTCTTGTCATATCCGGCAGCAAGTATCCTGTCGAGCGAGTCAAGCAGGAGGGCACGGGGCGACAGGCGGTCTGCCGGGATGTCCTTGAGACCGTCAGGAATCCAGATATTCATGTGGCAGGGCGTGCCGAGCTCGCGGGCGAAGTATTCCGAGATGCGCAGGCAGGCGATACAGTGGCGAATCCAAAACTCACGGACAGACTCATCGGGGCTTGACAATGTAAGCCCTCGGGCCATGGGGTGAGCAAAGCAGGTGGGGTTGAAGTCGATGCCCAGACCGCGCGCCCTTGCAAAATCCACCCACTTTTTGAAATGGCGGGGCTCAAGCCTGTCGCGGTCGACGCATTCGCCCTCCTCGACTATGGCATATGAGGCATGGAGGTTCAGCCTGTGTCTGCCGGGGATGCGGGCGAGCGCAAAGTCGATGTCTGCCATCAGCTCCTCGGGGTTGCGCGCGGCGCCGGGGTAGTTGCCGGTCGCCTGTATGCCCCCGTCAAGCGAGGATCTGCCCTCAAATCCGCGGACGTCGTCGCCCTGCCAGCAGTGCAGCGAGACGGGCAGGCCGAGCAGCTTTTCAATGGCATGGTCGGTATCGACGCCGAGCTGCGCGTATCTTTCGCGCGCGCCGGCATATAAGGGGTTTTCTGCCATGATGTATCCCGTTCCTTTCCGTTAGTCTGAACAGCACATAAAACTGTCCGGTAAGACCGAGGCTTGTTTACAATAGATTACATTAGCTATTCTATCATAATCTGCATAAATTTTCAATCAATAATTTTTTAAAGCAGGCAAACATAATTGATTTTAGCAAAAAATCGTGGTATACTGTTATTTAATATTACAGATTTCCACACATAGTGAGGACTATCAAGATGAATTATCTGACCGAAAATCTGTCGATGCTCTGCGATTTTTATGAGCTGACCATGGCCAACGGCTATCTGAGCTGCGGCATGGGCGACAGAATAGTATACTTTGACGCCTTCTACCGCTCAAACCCCGACAACGGGGGGTATGCGATAGCCGCCGGCCTTGAGCAGATTGTCGACTATATAAATAACCTGAAATTCACCCCCGAGGACATCGAGTACCTCCGTTCAAAGAACTGCTTTTTTTCGGAGGAGTTCCTTAAATACCTTGCGAACTTCAGGTTTACCGGCGATATCTGGTCGGTGCCCGAGGGCACGGTGGTCTTTCCGGGTGAGCCGCTACTCATAGTCCGCGCGCCGGTGATGCAGGCGCAGTTCATCGAGACATATATACTCATGGCGCTCAACCATCAGTCGCTTATTGCCACCAAAGCCTCGCGGATGGTCAGGGCTGCGGCGGGAAGGCCGATAAGCGAGTTCGGCGCCCGGCGGGCACACGGTTCTGCCGCGGCGATGCTCGGGGCACGGGCGGCCTATATCGGGGGCTGTGCCTACAGCTCCTGCACGATAGCCGACCTGCGCTACGGCGTGCCGGCCAGCGGAACGATGGCCCATTCCTGGGTTCAGATGTTCGACGACGAGTACACCGCCTTCAAGACCTACTGCGAAATCTATCCGAACGATGCAATCCTTTTGATTGATACCTACAACGTGCTCGAGTCGGGGCTGCCGAACGCCATCCGTGCCTTCCGCGAGGTGCTCCTGCCGCGCGGGATAACCAAGTGCGGGGTGAGGATTGACTCGGGCGATATTACTTATCTTTCGCGCAAGGTCCGCAAAAGGCTCGATAAGGAAGGATTCCCGCAATGTAAGATTATCGCCTCAAACGCGCTGGACGAGTATATAATCAGCGAGCTGATAAGCCAGGGCGCGCAGATTGACGCCTTCGGCATCGGTGAGAGGCTGATTACCTCAAAAAGCGACCCGGTGTTCGGCGCGGTGTATAAGCTTGCGGCCGTCGAGGACGAGCAGGGCAGGATTATACCCAAGATAAAAATCAGCGAAAACGTGGGAAAGATTACGACCCCGCACTTCAAGAAGGTTTACCGGCTGCGCGACCGCGAGAGCGGCAAAGCCGAGGCCGACCTTATCTGCGTCTGGGACGAGAAAATTGACGACACGCAGCCGCTTGAAATATTCGATCCCGAATACACCTGGAAGCGCAAGACACTGACCAACTTTACCGCCCATGAGCTGCTGGTGCCGGTGTTCAAGGGCGGAAAGCAGGTATACAAACTGCCGTCGCTCGAAGAAATCCGCGCACACTGCGCCGCCGAGCTCGATGGCATCTGGGAGGAGGTCAAGAGGTTTACCAACCCGCATAACTATTACGTCGACCTTTCCGAACGCCTCTGGCAGTGCCGGCATGACATGATAAAGGCTGTAAGGGCAAGAAAGTCAAAATAATATGCGGGGCTCCGCCCCACGCCCCAGTTTACTTACGGGGGCGCTGTCCCCGGACCCCCGCTTAAGGAACTTTTTGAAAAAAGCTCCTTAAGAATCTTCAAAAACTCTAAACCCACTCGCAAATTATGTTAAGCTGGCACAATATTACGCGCATGCTGCCATTAGCTTATATACTCAACCGCCGTCACGCACGGCGGTTTTTTGTTATATTCCCAAAAGCCAAATCATATCTTGTAACGAAAAATAAAAAGAAATGCGGAGAATACTGATATGAAAAGACTTGTTTGTTTATTGATTATTGCCGCCATGCTCGCGGCATTTCTTACACAGGCATCCGGCAGCTCCGGAAATCAGGTTTCAATCACGGCCGACCCGACCTCGGCCGAACTGTCGCTCAACTGCGTCAGCGCGATTTTAATGGAGTCCGAGACCGGCAAGGTGCTCTACGAGATGAACGCCGACCAGCAGCTGCTCCCGGCTTCAATCACTAAAATCATGACCTTGCTGCTTGTCATGGAGGCGATAGAGGCAGGCAAGCTGCGACTTGACGAGCTTTTGACCTGCAGCGCCAGGGCGGCTTCCATGGGAGGCTCGCAGATTTACCTTGAGGAAGGCGAGCAGATGACGGTCGAGGAGCTTATCAAGTGCGTGGTGATTTGTTCTGCCAATGACGCCTCTCTGATGCTTGCCGAGGCGGTCGCCGGGAGCGAGGAGATCTTTGTCGACTTGATGAACAAGCGCGCCGAGGAGCTCGGGATGAAAAACACTCATTTCGAGAACACCAACGGACTTGACGACACGGTTACCAATCATGTAACCTCGGCCCGGGATGTCGCGATAATGTCGCGCGAGCTGATAAAATACGATAAAATACTCGAATACAGCAAAATATGGATGGATACAACCCGCAACGGGACCTTTGGTCTGACAAACACCAACCGGCTGATTCGCTTTTACAAGGGTGCGACCGGACTTAAAACCGGCTCTACTTCAAAGGCGAAATTCTGCATCAGCGCCACCGCCAAGCGCGACGGAATGCATTTGATTTGCGTCATCATGGCAGCAGAGACGCGCGATATCAGAAACGCGGCGGCCACCACGCTGCTCGACTGGGGGTTTGCAAACTTCGCGCTTTATGTATCCGAGGAGAGCGACACGGGTGAGATTCGGGTCACCGGAGGCGTCGATGATTCTGTAGACACCATATCCAGGAGATTTTGCTGCGTTGTGCCCAAGGGCGACGAGACCAGAATCGAGCGGGTTGTCGAGATGAAGGAGAGCATTGCGGCGCCGGTCAGGGAGGGCGAGGTGGTCGGAACCGTGAAATTTGTCAGCGGAGGCGAGACAATAGGGACAGCCGACATCGTAGTCGCCCGAAATATTGAGAAAATCGGGTTCTGGCAGGTTCTTAAGAGGATTTTTAGTTACTTTTTGATAGCATAAATTCTGAAAAACAGTTGAAATAAAAGCCGGGATGTAGTAAAATAGAAGCAGAGTCAAATGCATTACAAGGAAATCCAAAATGGTCAGACTGAGCAAAGACTATATCCGTCCCTTTGTAGGGGAAAACGAACTAAAAAACATAGCACCAATGGTGTCGGCAGCCTTTAAACTGCTTCGCGAGCGCTCCGGCCCGGGGGCCGACTACCTCGGCTGGCTTGACCTTCCTGCAAACTTCGACCGCGACGAGTTTGAGAAAATCAAGTCGACCGCCGAAAAAATCCGCTCAATGTGCGATGTTTTTGTCGTCATCGGCATCGGCGGCTCATATCTCGGCTCGCGCGCCGTCATTGAATTTATAAAATCCGACCTGTACAACCGCCTCGGCAGCAGCCCCGAAATATATTTTGCCGGAATCAATATAAGCCCTGTGGCGCTGTCTAATTTACTCGGGCTCTGCCGCGGGCGGAGAGTTTGTATTAACGTTATTTCGAAATCCGGCACAACCACCGAACCGGCCATTGCCTTCAGGTTTTTCAGAGAGTTGCTTGAGGAGGCTTACGGGGAAGAGGGCGCCCGCGAGCGCATATTCGTCACCACAGACCGCAGTGAGGAAACTCTCAGGAAATTTGCCGAACAGAAGGGGTATACCACAATTACCATCCCCGCCGACGTCGGTGGCAGGTATTCGGTGCTCTCACCGGTCGGCCTGCTCCCGATTGCCGTCGCGGGGCTTGATATCGACGAGCTTATGGCCGGAGCCACCGAAGCGCGGCTTGCCTTCTCCGACCCCGACCCTGCGAAAAACGACAGCCTCTGCTACGCCGCGCTCCGCAACATTCTCTACCGCAAGGGAAGGGTTACCGAGATTCTTGTCGTCTATGAACAGTACATGCAGATGCTCTGCGAATGGTACAAGCAGCTTTTCGGCGAGAGCGAGGGCAAGGACGGCAAAGGCATTTACCCGTCGTCTGTTTTCTATACAGCCGACCTGCATTCGCTCGGGCAGTATATACAGGATGGCCTGCGCAATCAGTTTGAAACGGTGCTGTGGGTAAAGGAGCCCGACGTCGACCTTACCATCCCCGATGACCCCGGAAATATAGACGGTCTGGGTTTTTTGTCGGGCGGGTCGCTTGCTTATGTAAATCAGATGGCAATGAAGGGCACGCTGCTTGCCCACCTCGACGGCGGAGTGCCTAATCTGGTCATTGAAATAGACAAACGTGACGAGAGGAACCTCGGGAGCCTTATTTATTTCTTCGAGCTGGCCTGCGGAGTGTCGGGCTATCTTCTGGGGGTGAATCCCTTTGACCAGCCGGGGGTTGAGGAATATAAAAAGAATATGTTCGCGCTCCTCGGCAAGCCGGGATTTGAGTCAAGGAAAAAAGAGCTGGAAGACAGAATCAGATAAATATATTTTTTGGAGGAAAGAAATGATTAAGCTGATTACCGGAATCCCGGGCACGGGCAAGACCAAAACCCTTATCAAAATGGTCAACGAGGCCGTCAAAAACTCCAAGGGGAATGTCGTCTGCGTGGAAAAAGGTATCAAGCTCCGCTTTGACATCGACTATAAGGTGAGGCTCATCAATATCGACGATTATCTGGTAAACAACGCGCAGGCTTGTTACGGCTTTGTAGCCGGCCTGATTGCAAGCAACCACGACATTACCGATATTTTCATCGATTCGGCTCTCAAAATCTGCGGCAACAACATGGAAGGGTTTGAGGCGGCTGTCCTTGAGCTTGAGAAGCTTTCCGAGAAAACCGGCGTCAACATAATTATGACATCCTCCATTCCCAAAGGGCAGGAACCCGCGACTCTGACGAAATTTTTATATAACAACTGACATCGGATATATTGTGGCATATCACAAATCAATAAAAACCAATAAGTTTTGGGAGGAACTTTAGAAATAAGCTCCTCCCAAAATCGTTAATAAAGAAGCGCGGACCCTGCATACCGCGCTTTTGCCTCTCATACCGGCGACTTTAAAACCTTCGCCGCCGCCTCAAGCACTATATCCCTCTCGCAGAAAGGCCACTTAATGCCCTTGATAAGCTGATAATTCTCATGCCCCTTGCCGGCAAGCAGCAGTATGTCGCCCTCGCGCAGCATCTCAACGGCGAACATGATAGCCTCCCGTCGGTCGGGAATCGAAACATAGTCGCAGCCGCCCGGCACGAAGGCCGATGCGATGTCCCGGTTTACCAGCGCGGGATCCTCGCAGTCGGGGTTGTCGGCGGTCAGAATGCAGAAGTCGCAGAGCGAGGAAGCTATGGAGCCGAGCTCATGGCGGCGCATCTGAGTGCGTCCTCCCACCGAGCCGAACAGGCAGATAAGCCGCCTCGGGTTGTATGCCCTGAGCGTTCTTAAAGCCGACGAGAGGCTGAGGCCGTTGTGGGCGTAGTCTATGACAATCGTGGCATACGGCAGGGCATCAATGCACTCAAACCTGCCGTCGACCTTAATGTCTTCAAGCACCGAGAAGATCTTGTCGGTATCGGGAATTATGTTCCGGCACACGCTCACGGCTGCCAGCGCATTCTGAATATTGAAGTCTCCCGGCAGGTTCAGGGTGGTTCTTTTCCGGTACCCGCCGGATACAAAATCAAAGGCAACCCCCAGCTGGTTTCCCGAGCGCAGCAGCGTCATGTTCTCTGCAGTGACATCCGCATCGCCGCCAAGGCCGAAGGTGGTAATATCACCTCTGCAGTCCCTGATTATATCCGGGGTATGGGGATCGCCGGCGTTTACCACTACCCGGGCGGGGTTGTATCCCGAAAAAAGCCTTGCCTTGCAGGATTTATAATGGTTGAAATCGGGGTGTTCTGCGCCCCCTATGTGGTCGGGGGAGAGGTTTGTAAAGATGCAGGTGTCAAAGTCAACATAGCGTATGCGCTCAAGGTAGACCGCCTGAGAGGAAACTTCAAGTGCAAGATACTTGATGCCGTTCTCGGCCATTTCATACATGTAGCGCTGCAAGTCGCAGCTCTCGGGAGTTGTGTTTGTGGTGCTGTGTTTATAGGAACCGTAGGCCAGACCGTTTGAGCCGATGTATCCGGCCTGCACACCGCAGCGGTTGAGTATGCCGGTTATCATCAGCGCGGTCGTGGTTTTGCCCTTTGTGCCGGTAATTCCGATAACCTTTAGTCTTCGGGAGGGATAGCCGAACAGAACCGCCGACAATTTTGCCAGGGCACGGCGGGTATTGTCGCAGATTACAATCGCGGCGTCGCCCGGCAAGTCAAGCCTGTATTCGGCGACAAAGGCGCGGCAGCCGAGATTATATGCCGAACGGGCGTAAAGGTGCCCGTCGGTAACCGCCCCTCTGATGCAGACAAAAACCGAATCGGACCTCACCAGCCTTGAATCGCAGCAGACATGGCCGATTTGTATTCCGGCATGCTTTTTGTTGGCACAGGACAGCCCCGCCAGCTCGAGAAGGTTACCAAGCTCCATTTGCAGCTCCTCAAACCCGATATAGTTTTGCAAATTCCTCAAAAGGCCGAGTAAACCCGACAGTACGCCCCCCGCAGGCAAAGATGGCGCAGGCGGCAAGGACTTCAAGAGAGTCTATATAATAGTCAGGCAGACCGATTTCCTTTTTTATCAGAGACAGCTCGGTGCAGCCGAGGATTATGCGGTCGGCGCCGAGCCGGTAAAGCCGTTCCGCCACACGCCCGAATGCGTCATGGTCGGCCGGCTGCCCGCGTTTTATCGAGTTGTATATAATATCCGTGATTGTTGCCCGGGCGTCAGGCGGGCAGTCAATACAGCCGATGCCGACCTGCCTGCAGGCGGTCTGATAAACCCCGGATATATAGGTCCCTTCTGTGGACATGACGCCCACCCGCCGGGCTCCGGTGAATTTTGCATATTCCACGGTCAGCTTTATGATGTTCATGACCGGCACCGGCGAGGCACATGAGAGGGCGTCATAAATGTAGTGCGCGGTATTGCAGGGCAGGGCGATGATGTCGGCTCCGGCTCCGGCCAGCCGGCCTACTTCCTCGGTCATGGCCGGCAGCGGGTCCTCCTGTGAGGTGCCGGTGATGAAGGCTGTCCGGTCGGGGGTTGAAGCCCGGCTGACAAGGATTATATCCAAATGGTCCTGGTCACACATGGCCCGGGTATGCGCGGTTATCAGTTCATAGAAATACGCGCTCGACATCGGGCCGAGCCCGCCGAGTATTCCGAGTGTTTTTTTGGCGCTCAGCACGTTCTTACCTTCTTCTTGGCCTTCCGGGTCAGCGTGGGAAGGGCTTCAATGAGATCCCCGGCCGGTTTTATGATGAAATACGGCTCAAGCAGGCCGGTATTTCTGGCTATCATTTCCTCATAATAATAGGTGCAGGGGACAAGCAGGACGGTCTGCCGCGACTCGGAGCTGCTGCTGAAATCAAGCAGTGTGTGGATAGTATAATACTCGTTGCCGGGGTGCTTTATGCGCTTGAAGTCGTAGCGCAGAAGTCCGGGTACAAAACCGGGCCGCGACTCGGAATAAACCAGAGGTTCGATGCGGTAATCTTTATTCAGGGCATGGATAATTGCCATATGTCCGGTTTCGGGGCCGAGCAGCAGCACCGCCGGTTTGTGCGTGAGCAGGTAGGCAAGACGCTCCACGGGGCTATGCTTGTCCTTTCAATGAAAATATGCGGGTAAAATTTTCCGCCGATGGAACTACTAAAAATTATACCACAATGACGGCCGAAAATAAAGATAAAATTGCCCGCCGGCGCTTTTTTGTTAAACCAACTTGAAATCCCCGGGGAAAATGTATATAATTAACCAATACAATATACCCGGCTCTTGCATAAAATATACCATAACGGGGCAGGATGCGATGAAAAGAGAGACGATATACAGAATTTTTTCAAACATACCCGAACTTGTGACCGAGCGCCTGGTTCTGCGTAAGATGCTGGTGCGCGACACCGACGACATGTATGAATACGCCCGGCGGGCCGATGTGACAAGGTATCTTACATGGAGCCCTCACCCCGACCGCAGGTATACCCGGGATTATCTCGAATACATTTCGACAAGATACGCGGCAGGAGAGTTTTATGATTGGGCGGTGACTGATGCTAAAACCGGGAAAATGATAGGCACCTGCGGGTTTACGAGGTTTGACTATGCCTCAAACTGCGGGGAGGTCGGCTATGTGCTCAACCCGCGCTACTGGGGGCAGGAATATGCCCTTGAGGCTCTGATGGCGGTGCTTGAGTTCGGGTTTGAGACGCTGAAGCTCAACCGCATTGAGGCCCGGCACATGGAGGGGAACGAGGCGTCAAGAAGGGTGATGGAGAAGGCGGGCATGACCTATGAAGGGACACTGAGAGGCTCGCTGTATATACGCGGCGAATACCGGAATGTGAGTGTTTACTCAATTCTGCGAAGCGAATTCTACGCCCTGCCCGTGACCAGGAGAACCCTGCGGGGTATGCGGATGTAAATCAAACCGGCGCCGGAAGACCCGGCGCCGGTTTGATTGCATCAGGTAATTATTCTTCGTCTTTTGCCCGGCTGACCAAAAGGTTTGTGAGAATACCGAGAATCAGCGCGGTGGCAATTGCGGCCAGCGTGACCTTGCCGAAGGTGAGGACTAGCCCGCCGACACCTGCGATAAGTATGACCGAGACCACAAAGAGATTCCGGTTTTTGTTGAGGTCAACAGGCTGCAGCATCTTAAGCCCCGACACGGCAATGAACCCGTAGAGCGCCATGCAGACTCCGCCCATGACGCAGTCCGGAATGGTATTGACGAAGGCGACAAATGGCGTAAAGAACGACAGGATCATTGCAGAAACCGCCGCATAAATGATGCTGTAAACCGAGGCGTTGCGGGTGATAGCTACACAGCCTATCGACTCGCCGTAAGTGGTGTTGGGGCAGCCCCCGAAGATAGCACCGGCGATAGTCCCGACACCGTCGCCCAGCAGCGTGCGGGACAGACCGGGGTCAACAAGCAGGTCTTTCTCAATAATAGAGGAGAGATTCTTGTGGTCGGCAAGATGCTCGGCAAAGACCACGAAGGCGACCGGCACATATGCCACTGCAACCGTGCCGAGATACGCGGCGGAAATCTCCGAAAAGCCGCCCAGCGCCCTCATGAACACAAAATGGTCAAAGCCCAACGTGATAAAACTGTCAAGGGTGATTTTCGAGAAGTTATCGGTCAGAGCGCTGAAGTCGGTGATGAGCAGCGCGTCAACTCCCGCAGCCTTCCCGATAATTGTGAGCAGCGCCGCAAAAATATAGCCGGCCAGAATACCGAATATAAAAGGGATGAGCTTGCCTATTCTCTTGCCGTATGTGGCGCAGGCTATGGTGACACCGAGTGTCACAAGGCCGCAGAGCACCGCAACAAGCGTATGTCCGCCGGCATTGGCGGTCTTAAGGCTGGACACCGCATTGCCTGACAGCGAAAGCCCGATTAAGGCGACCGTGGGACCGATGACGACAGCCGGCATTAGCTTTGAAATCCAGTTAACTCCTACAATCTTGACGACTATTGCTATCACGACATACACCAAGCCCGCGAGAATCGCGCCGATGATAAGTCCGAGGTAGCCGAGGGCAATTGACACGCCGCCCGAGAAGGCCGCGACCATCGAGCCGATGAAGGCGAAGGACGAGCCGAGGAACACCGGGCTTTTTGCCTTTGTAAAGAGCACATAAATAAGAGTGCCGACACCCGCGCCAAACAGTGCGGCTGCCGGACTCATGTCGGTGGTGCCGGTTGTCTGATTGATGATTACCGGAACTACGAGGGTAGCCGTGATAATCGCAAGCAGCTGCTGGAGCGCGAAAACGATCAGCCGGCCGGTTTTGGGTCTGTCGCTGACATTGTAGTAGAGCTTCATCTTCTCTCTCCTCTTCTTTCTTATTGAAATGTGGTCCTGTTGGTCCGGGGCATAATAAAACCGCCGTAGCGAAGATTCTCGCGCGGCGGCGTATCAGCATAAAAATCCGTGAAACACGACATTTCACGCCTGTTTAATTTGCCGAAACCGTTATACGCAGCTGCCGTTTAAGCGGAATCCGGGCCTTGCGATTATTTTAGCATAAAGATGTCCGTATGTAAACCACCTTTGTCATTTTTCCCGACAAAATAATCAATAATATTTTGGGCCGGAATTTGTGTAAAACTTACTATTTGACAGTTTCGTACACGGCATAAAAATATTGTTGACATCATCGGATAAAACGATTATAATCAAGGTGCAAAAGAAAAGCCCGTAAGGCTTTGGCGGAGGGCAGGATTGTGCAAAAGCTTCTCCAGACAATTGAAGAAAATATGG